>NZ_JBICKE010000124.1:0-95911 GCF_043103865.1 Pseudomonas sp. yb_5 | reverse complement strand
TACCAAGGCAGTAAGGCCGTCGATGGACTTTCGAAAGTCCACAGGCTTGGGGTAGAGGTAGACTTTTTCGACTTTGCTGTCGGGGCGCATCATGCAGGGCTGGCTCCAGAAGGAAATCGGGAGCACAGCATCGGGCATCAGGTAAGCGCTTTGAATGTGGGGTTCATGGAGCACTTACGTCTAATCATTGAGGAAGCACTTCACCGCACCCAGCGTATCTGGTTGTAGCCGAGGGCTCGGCCGTGGCTGATCCGTTAGACATCAGGTCGCGTTGGGCTACGAATCTTGTCTTTGATCGACTTTACCTACTTACGCGAGCTAGAATCTGGGCTAAGTAATATTGAGTAGGTCATTAGCTGGATGGAGTTAGAACCTGACAGCCTTCCGGCCTCCGCCAGAGAGCTTTATGCGTGGTGTGCACCACGCATTGGAAATGCCTGCCGCAGGCATCCTCGGTAAAATATTACGATGAGTTATTCATAAAACTGCACGCCTCAATTACCGTAGCGAATTGCTACGCCCTTTTTTGCAAGGTTGAGGTCTTGGGCCACTTGCTTGAAGAGAGGCAGCTCGACGGGACTTATAGCCTGCTATTTTTAAATTCAAGCTAATGGCGGAAGTCCTAGGTCTTTAAGGAAAGCATTATGTTTGTCTCTGGCCGATTTAATGGTTTTTTCCAGGGTTGCTAGTTCGCAACTTACGCTTTGTAAGTCAACCTCGGCTTCGATACTGGCCGTGCTTATATAACGAGGAATGTTAAGGTTATAGCCATTCTCCTTGATTTCCTCCATCGTAACTCTGCGGGCATAGCGGGACTCTTCCCTACGGAACCTATAAGTGTCAATGATTTTGGTTATTTGCTCGTGGGATAGCTGATTCTGTCGCTTGCCTTTAACGAAGCTTTCAGTGGCATCGATAATAAGTACATCATCCGGGCGAGTAGATTTCTTAAGGATCAAAATGCAAACTGGGATGCCTGAAGAATAAAGGAGGTTTGAGGGTAGCCCAATTACCGTATCAATGTGGCCATCCTTCAGCAGTTTAGTCCGAATACGCTCCTCGGCACCGCTGCGGAAGAGGACGCCATGCGGCTGAACGATTGCCATCACACCTTCATTTTTTAGATAATGAAGTCCATGCAGCAGAAAAGCAAGATCTGCGGAAGATTTAGGGGGGACTTCATAGTTTTTGAAGCGTATATCTTCGTTTAGGGAATCGGTTGGCTCCCACCTGAGGCTCAAGGGCGGATTAGCAACTACGATATCAAAAGCTGGTTTCTTTCCGGGGTTCATCTCCCGCAGTATGGCCCAGTCATTCGCCAATGTATCGCCATGGTGAATTTGAAACTCAGTGTCATGTAGTCCATGTATTAGCATGTTCATGCGCGCTAAATTATAGGTGGTAAGGGTCTTTTCTTGTCCGTATATAATTCCGGTATGACGTGATTTGACGTGTTTTCGTATATTAAGCAGCAACGAGCCAGAGCCGCAGGCAAAGTCCATCACACTTCCCAAGCTCTGTATTGACCCTCTTTTGGGGTCCTGGCTGTCGAGTGTAACAATGGAAGAAAGGATGTCGGAAATATGCTGTGGTGTATAGAACTCACCAGCTTTCTTACCTGAAGCTGCGGCAAACTGCCCTATCAAGTACTCATACACATCACCAAATGTATCGATGTCAGTGGAGAACTCAGCTAATGCTTCAGAAATTTTCTGAATGAGGATAGATAGTTTATTATTACGTTCAGCGTAAGTGCGGCCTAGTTTTTCAGAGTCGAGGTTGATTGCTGTAAATAGGCCTTGGAATGTGTGCTCAAAAGATTCAAGCTCGATGCATTGGAAGGCACCTTGCAGTGTGCTGAGCAGTTCGATTTTTTGAGTTCTAGCCATGTTCGCAATGTTGCTCCATATGTATTGCGGGTGTAACACATAATGGATTTTCTTGCGCATGTGGTTTTCGAATTCGGTAATACCTTCCGGGTTGTTGGCGTACCAAAGCGTAAGTGGTGCGCAAAAGTCTTTATCTTCGACTTTTGGGTGATCCTCGCCAAGCTCTATCTTCGCTGCATTTTCATAATTGTCTGACAAGTAACGCAGGAGAAAGAGTGAAAGTATGTAATCTCGGAAGTCGTCTGCATTCATTAGTCCGCGCAGTTGGTCGGCAATGCTCCAGAGGCTCTTGCCAAGCATTGTTTTATTTGATTCTGTCATTTTTCACCTCCTGGTAGGTAGGATATCAAGGTTTCTCGATGAAAGGGGAGCGAAAGGTGTGATTTTGAGTGCTTGGCTATAGTGAGATTCAGAACAAAAAAAGGGATTTGGTAGACATTCGAGACAATTATGGTGCAGGGCCTGTTGCTAGTGACTTCGGGAATAGTGCTGTGTTGAACGGGTGAAGGTTAATATATGTGCTAAGAATATCTCGGAACATTCTTTTCTCAGAGCGACTCAGAGCCTCGGGTTCAAAGACGGAGTACTTTGAATGGCTGCGGATATTTAAGAAGCGGACATATAAATTTTTATTTGGGTTGCCATCAAAGCAAGTAGATATATGCTGTCGGCCGAAAAATATAGCCGTTTTCTCTAAGATGCTTCGAAGAGAGTTGAAATGGTGCTGCGAAATGTTGCCTGACTTTGCTGCAGCCTGCAATTCTAGCAATGATGCTACATGATTCAGGAATGGAGACTCTCCTGTGTCTTGGAGCGTGTAGCTTTGGGACTTATTGGGACGGTTCAGGATATAAGATTTTTTCCTGATATCCTCATTTCGAGAGGATTTCTCATTTTTCCCTTTAAGTTCATTGAAAAGAACATTAAAGAATAGTCCGTGGTGTGTGGATATTATAATTTTTATATTGCTTCTGGCTTCTTTTAAAAGGGCGCAAAGTCCGGAGGCAACAGCAATTGTGTTGTGTTCGTCAAGGGATGAAATAGGATCGTCAATGTAAACAAATTTCACCCAATAATATGGGTCTCCTGGTTCGGCTAAGCTGGCCAGTTCAAGTATGGCGAGAAAAAAACACCAAATAAAAATGTTTTCTTCCCCACGTGATATTTTTATATCTTCAAGGGTCTCGATTTTGCCTGCGATGATTTCTTCTCGAAAAAAGCTAATCTCTGCATCGTCGTAGTTTATTGTGAAATCAAAGTCAGTATGGCGGTGTAAGTGGGGGCGAATTCGACTTTCAATGCCAATGCCGTCAAGTCCATTAAAGAACTGAGAGTGGGATTTGAATTTTATTCTTCTTTCTCTATCCTCGTCGAAATCGTTATCCCAGTCAAAAAGGTCTTCAGTGAAAGCGTTGAAGTATAGGGTGTCTCTCTTGTCCTCTTTTCTTCCAAGATCTTTAAATTCCATGGATAAACGAGTCTTGCCTACGCCGTTGTGAGCAAAAAGCAGAACAAAGTCGTTTCCTTTTATTGGTGCGGGTGCTTTTCGTGCGCCTGCTTTTTTTCTTCCTCGAACTCCTGTCAAATCCTTGCGCAACTTTCTGGCCAGCGATTTCAGAGATCTGAAATTTGATTGTGCTAACGGTTTGTTCATTAATTTGCCTCATCCGACCACGGGAAAAGCTTTTGTAAAAGCGCCGCCTTATGTTTTTTCATAGATTCAAGCTTTTGTGTGTTCGAAATGATTAAATTGTCGAGTGAGTCTAGGCAGCTTGCAATGCATATTTGTTCGGGCAACGATGGGAGTGTAATGCTCTGTTTATTCAATTCCCTTAGCGATATCCTAGTCTGTCCGAGGCCGATAGAGTTGCTTTGTGCGTAATCTGATAAGAAATGTCGACAAAAATGAAATGCAAAATTTGCATAAAGCAAATCGGTTATGATTTCCAACTTGGCTAGATGGTGGCTGAGAATAGATTTCTCATAACTTTTGCTAATTTTGGTGATCTTTATTTCTTCATCACGTATTGGTCGATAGAGCGCAAAGGCAATGTCATTAGCTTGTAGTAGTAATTCAGGATGCTTGTCTGCGTAGGTCATAGGGAGGTGAAGTGAATCATCGCTCCAATTTAATGAACTATATCCAATATTTTTTGATTGTATTAATCTAATTCCCTCGGATGAGTACTCAGATGGCTTGAACTCTTTTCCTGAAGTTACCTTCATTACACTGATGAATGGGAGTTTTTTCCATTCGCCGGTATTCTGGAATTTTGGAAAGCGTAACCGAGGCTTGGATTCACCTTTGCGTGGAAATAGCTGCAGGGTCAGACCGATCTTATGGACTCTGAGCACCTTTATTTTCTGAGATTGGGCCGAAATTAGGCTTTCCAATGACTTCAGGCAGTCCGCGATTTTTTTCTGTTCCGATTCGCACGGGCGCCATATGTTTAAGGCGAAAAATTTATTGACTGGAGTGTTAAGTTGCCCCTCCCCAGTACCTCTGTTTGCAAGTCTAGTAAGTTGAGTTTTGTGCGCGCCTGATTCAAAATACCCCTCCCAAAAGCCTGGGTGTTCATTTGCGTGAAAGCGGAAGCACTTGTAAGCTGAAGGGACTAATCCGACAGAGTGATTGGACAATCTTTTTATAGTGCCTGAGAAAGGCATTCTTGTGTTTCTGTCGATGTAAATAAAGTCATCGCGAATAACTTTAATATAGCGCTCGGAGTATTTATTTGCCTCATTGCCTTCCAGTATTTCACTTTGAAGCACTATGCTTTTATCAGAAGAGAGACTCAGGGTATTATTCTTCTCGCCAGAACTAGCTTTGTCTAAAACAGGGTCGGCAATCATCCTGAGCTCTGTCTTTTTCCACCCCTTCGAATTCCTAAACTCAGGAAATCGTAATTTCGGAGTACGTATAGTTTTGGCTTTTTCGTTGCCGTTCGTTGTATTTGGTTTACTCATTCGCGCTGAGTCCTGAAATTTCGCGACCTTGTGCGACCTGCGTGAGACGAGGTGGCGATTCTCTCATCTGGGTGCCTACTACCTGAGGCGGATCAGACGAGATCTGTAGTAAAACATGACTCTGGAAAATTTCCACGTACCTATTGAAAAAGAACGCTGCTGATTAGGCCTGCTGTGCAGAAAATCACCCTAAACTAACCGCTTAGGGTAGCCCACTCCGTTCGTGCGCCCTTTACGCGTAACTGAAAGCATCCTGGATGCATTCGTGAGCTAAGGATGGTCATTTTACCCACTGGCCAACCCATTCGTTCTTGGAGGTCTGCAACCAGAGCTTGTATGTTTGGATCCGTCATCGAAAGCGGCATCAATTTACCAAGGATGAAGTGGTACGTGTGCAGATGGGTATTGAGCTAAAGCAACCGCCTGCTTTGCCGGTTCTTTCTTCCATGGCGCCGATCTTGTCGGTATGGCGCAAAGATTCGGTAAGCATCAAGGGATTACATGGACCCAAAGATTGAGTCGCAAATCCAAAACGCTTTGGAGGGGCTGTTCGCAGCCGTCTCCCAGCTACAATCTGCCCCCTGGCAAACCATTCACCCTGGATGGCCGTTTAGTCGGTGATATCGGGGAAGTAGTCGCCAGCTTGGCTTACAAGTTGACGCTGAACGAAGGACTCACAAAGCACCACGATGCTGTCTGCGACGAGGGGTGGAATGTCCAGATCAAGACCACGTTTGGCACGAGCCTGACTTTCCCGGTGCACCATGTGCCTGACTATTACCTGGGCATTCGAATGAACCGTGAAGGTACATTCGAAGAGATCTACAACGGACCGGGAGCGCTAATCCAGCAGCAACTGGCGGGACGTAAGCCGACGCGTACCGGGGTGCATGGTGGGTTGATGGCGATGTTGCGGCGCATCAATGCGACGGTTGCGGAGGAAGACCGCATCCCTCGGCGTTGATCGATTTGGAGTAACAGGGGTCAAGCGGCTGACGCTGACCCCTTGAAGCATCGGGGTGCGTGATTCAACGCATCATGCCGAGTTCTGCATCATCCAGTAGCGCTTTGCCCAAAGCACAGAGGTAGTGCGCCGCCCAGATCAGCTTGGGTTTGTCTTCCATCAGCCCGTCGATGGTCAGGTCCCGCGCATAGCCCATTAGTTCCGAGGCCTGTTCGCGGGCGTTCTGGCAAGGAATGCCGGCTTCGATGCGAAACAGTGGGTGGGTCTGGTTCTCGCCTTGAAAGAAGATGGTTTTACCAACTGTGCATTGGGTGTCTTCGGTTGTCATTGATCAATCTCCCAGGTTCTGCTGATGCGCCGGTAAGCCTGGCTGGCACAGGCTTTTCGCTCAGTATGCGAATCAATGCATCGGTTGCGGGTTGGCTGTTTGCTGTATTTGCGTCAGCGCGGATTCGAGTAGCCGCCGCAGGGCTTCTAGCTCGTGCATCGAGGCCATGATCAAAACCGATGCGGGTGACTTGGGCTGCATCAGTATTGCCTGCTGGGCTACGGCTTCTGCACAGAGCGCGTAGTCCGAGGCCATCATGATCGTGTCTTCCAGGGAGTGGAGGTGGTGAGGCGGGTCAGGAACGATCTTTAGCATTTTACTGTGTTCTCGATAGGGGCCACCGCCAACCCGCTGTCAAACGGAATGGTGGCAGCTGTGCATGGGTTGACAGACCGGCGAACACAGAAACCGGCGCACGCGAGCGTGCCCCATGCACAACCGCCATGAACGGTTATGCGCGCTGTGTATCGTTGCGGCCTGTCAAAGCCGGTCGTTGATGAGCAACGACCCACCGAGACTAAAACCCTGAAAAAATGACCGCAACGAAAAACAGGCGCAGGCAGTATCTTTGGGAAACGCCCTACAAGAAAGGGGTTAAATCCGATTTTTTCGACCCGCAGCGCCCAAATGGCAGGCACAAAAAAAGACGCCCGAGGCCCCCTTCGATAACACTGCAGGTGTCTTCTCGATACGCCGTTACCGGTGCAGGACGGCGCGCTGCGTGTCAGTGGCGCTCATAACGGCAACGGGTCGCTGCCTGGGCTGAACTGCGAGAACATCCAGTCGATGAACACCTGGGTCTCGGCGACCGCATCCTGGGATACCCCGTAGTAGTAGCGTGTCAGTGGCAGGCGCAGGTGTGGCAGTGGGCTGTGCAGGCGACCGGTGGCCAGGTCCTTGCCCAGCAGCGAGGCCGGACACAGCGCCACGCCAAGTCCATCGACGGCGGCCTGCAGCACCAGGTGCATGTGGTCGAACTGCAGTCTTGGCTGGCGCTGCGGCTGGCTGATGCCGGCGATTTTGCACCAGGCCGCCCAGTCGCCACTGCGGGTGCGGCCCGAGAGCAGGGTATGGCGCAGCACATCGCTCGGTGCAATTACCGGTATCGCCTGCAGCAGGGCGGGCGAGGCGACCAGCAGCATGTCGTCCTCGAGCAAGACGTGCGGTTCCACGTTGGCCGCCCAGCCCGAGCTGCCACGGCGTACCACCACGTCGAAGGCTTCCCGTGACTGGTCCGGGGCCAGGGTGCTGGTGACCACCTCAGGCTGGATGTCCGGATGCTGCGCCATGAAATCGGGCAGGCGCGGGATCAGCCAGCGCACCGCGAAAGACGGTCGGACATTGATCACTACCTTGCGCGGCGCACTGCCGCGGGTCAGGGCGTGGGTGGCGTTGGCGATCTGCGCCAGGCCCTGGCTGATCTGTTCGAAATAGGCCTGGCCGATCGGGGTCAGCAGCGATTGCCGGTTGCGGCGTTCGAACAGCACCACCCCCAGGTGTTCCTCGAGCAGCCGGATATGGCGGCTGACGGCGCTGTGGGTAACGTGCAGCTCTTCGGCGGCACGGCTGAAGCTCTGGTGACGCGCAGCCGAGGCAAAGGCACGGACGGCGTTCAAGGGCGGGAGGTCGGCGATCATCTGTCTAATTTAGTCACATCAGAGGTGCAATTAAAGCGTTTGTCAGCAGTCGCGCTTCGCGCCACCCTTAAGGCCGCTGTTTCTGCCTTGGCCACCGCCCCATGACTGTGAACACCACCCAAGCTGCCGATCGGGATTCGCTGCGCGCTGCCGTGATACTTGGCCTGTGCCTGCCCGGCGATGTCCTGCTGTATCTGCTGCTGCCGATGCAGCCGGAGGCGTTTGACATCACCTTGGCCGAGGCCGGGCTGCTGCTGGCGACCAACCGGCTGGTGCGGATCGTCGGCTATCGCCCTGTGATGAGTGCCTACGCGCGCTGGGGGGATCGCCCCAGCGTGATGCTGGCCGCCGGCAGCGCCGCCCTGTGCGCGCTGGGCTACGCCACGCTTTCGGGGTTCTGGGCCCTGTTGCTGCTGCGCCTGGTCTGGGGGTTGTGCTACGCGGCGTTGAACCTGTCTACCCAAGTCATGGCCACGGCCCAGGCCGCGGGTTCGGCGCGGCGTAGCGGCCGCTCCCGAGCGGTGATCGCCATCGGTCCAATGCTGGCATTGCCACTGGGCGCGTTACTGAGCCAGGCGCACGGGCCGCGCGTGATTTTCCTGGCGATGGTCGCCAGTTCGTTGCTGGCGGCCTGGCTGGCCAGGGGGCTGCCGGCCGCCGGGCATCCTCTGGCCCCTGCCGGCCGGCGACTGCGCAGCCCGGACAGTGTGGCGATCTGGTCCTTTATCGAGGGCCTGACCCTCGACGGCCTGTTCATCGTGGGGCTTTCTCTGCTGGCGCAGCAGTTGCTGGGGGGCAACGCGGTGCTGGTCGCGGGAGGGTTGCTGGCGTTGCGCTACCTGTCGGAACTGGTGCTCAGCCCGTTGGGGGGATTAGCGGCGCAACGTTGGGGCGCGACGCGCATGCTGATCGGCTTTTCGCTGCTGACCGCTCTGGCCCTGGTGGCGTTCGGTTGCCACTGGCTGGTACTTGGCGGTGGTCTGGTATTGGTACTGCGGGCCTTGCAACTGCCACTGGTGGTACCGGTGATTGCCGAGCGCAATCCCGGCCAGCAACGGCTCCAGGCCCTGGCCGCCAATGCGGTGTGGCGCGATATCGGGGCGGGTGTCGGGCCATTGCTGGCGGCGCTGTTGCTGCCCTTGGTGGCGTCGGCCTGGGTGTATTCGCTGGCGGCGCTGGCCTTGGCGGTCAGTGCCCTGGCGTGTGCCCAGCGGCGTACCGCGTTGGTCGGGGTGACGCCGTAGTCGTCGGTCGAGCGATAAATGGCAGGGGAAAGCAATACGTTGACTTATGGCCAGGGGGGCGCGGGCTGACTGCCAGGCGCCCTACCCAGTGAACCTTTAGGCGGGCAGGGGGCGCAGTGCTGGGTACTGTAAAAATAATAAGTAAACGAATCGGGGTGAGTGTCAGGAGTTATATGTTTCAGGTGAATGAATACAGTGTAGTCATGTTGTAATAATTTGTTGCTTTCGAGTCGGGGCTGTGCTTTTTTATAGTGGCCTTCGGCTATGCCGGGTGGGCAAGGCTATCTTTGAAGGGAGTTACCGAATTGTTCGGGTGCGCAGTCCGTTGCGCGCGAAAACAATAACTGTCAGTCCATAGGGAATGTCGAACTTTAATAGTCGACATAATAGCCGACTGTTGTCTGGAGAAAATAATGAGTGCTCAAGCTGCCTTCAAGTTTATCTCTGCGGATCACCGTGCCGCCTCACTTAGAACTTTATTGTCGACTAAACGTTGCCTGCGTTTTCTCGAAGCCCATAATCCGATTTCCGCGATCCTCGCCGAGCATGCCGCGCAAACCGTCGATGGCCAGACCCGGGTCTACGATGGCTTCTGGTCCAGTTCGCTGACCGACTCCACCGCGCGCGGCAAGCCGGACATCGAAGTGCTGGCGATCAAGGACCGTCTGGCCAACGTCAACGATATCTTCGAAGTCACCAGCAAGCCGCTGATCATGGACGGCGATACCGGCGGCAAACCCGAGCACTTTGCCTTCGATGTGCGCTCGCTGGAGCGCCTGGGGGTGTCGGCGGTGATCATCGAAGACAAGACCGGGCTGAAGAAGAATTCGTTGTTCGGCAATGAAGTATTCCAGCAACAGGAAACGATTGAGGACTTCTGCAACAAGATCCGCGTGGGTAAAAACGCGCAGATTTCCACTGACTTCATGATCATCGCGCGTATTGAGAGCCTTATTCTCGATGCCGGCCTGGACGATGCCCTGAACCGCGCCGACGCTTATGTTGCAGCAGGGGCGGACGGGATAATGATTCATAGCCGGCAGAGCACCCCGGACGAGATATTCGCATTTGCCCGGCGTTTCCGCGAACGGCACTCGTATGTGCCACTGGTGTGCGTGCCGACCAGTTATTCAAGTATTCCGTTCGAAACACTCGAGGCTGAGGGTTTCAATGTGGTGATTTATGCCAACCATATGTTGCGCTCGGCATATATGGCGATGAAACAAGTTGCCGAAACTATTCTGTTGTCAGGCCGCACGCTGGAAGTTGAACCCAGCTGCCTGTCGATCAAGGAAATCCTCGAACTGATTCCGGGTACCAAATAATGAGCAGCC
Organism: Pseudomonas sp. yb_5; assembly: GCF_043103865.1. Taxonomy (NCBI): domain Bacteria; kingdom Pseudomonadati; phylum Pseudomonadota; class Gammaproteobacteria; order Pseudomonadales; family Pseudomonadaceae; genus Pseudomonas; species Pseudomonas sp. yb_5. The sequence continues at coordinate 85,548 of NZ_JBICKE010000124.1, read as the reverse complement.
CATCCCTGGCCCAGCGCAACGACCTGGTGGTCGCGCCTAGCACTTCGCGTATGCGTAGCATTGCCAACGAACTGAAAGAGCGCGGTGAATCGGTGATCAACTTCGCCGCCGGTGAACTCGACTTCGACACCCTCGACAGCGTCAAGCAGGCGGCCATCGAGGCCATCAAGGGTAAATGCAACACCTATACCCCGGCCCTCGGCGAGAAGAAGATTCGCGAGCAACTGGCCGGTCATGTCAGCGCTCAGCTGGGCGTGGACTATGCCTGGAACGAAGTGGGCATGACCGCTGGTGCCAAGCAGGCGCTCTACAACACGGCTATGGTGTTGGTCAATCCGGGGGATGAGGTGATCATCCCGATCCCTTACTGGGTGACCTTCCCGACTCAGATCGAGCTGGCCGGCGGCAAGCCGGTGCTGGTCGACACCCGTGTCGATCACTACCAGCTCAGTGCCGAACGGGTCGCCGCCGCCATTACCCCGAACACCCGGGCGATCCTGATCAACACACCGAACAACCCGACCGGCGCGGTCTACAGCGAGGAGACCCTGCGCCGCATCGGCGAGCTGGCGATCCGTCACGACCTGTGGATTATCTTCGACGAGTGCTATTCGCGGCTGATCCGCAAGGGGGGCCAGCACCACAGCATCGTCACCCTGATGCCAGCGCTCAAGGCGCGTACGGTGGTGATCAACTCGTTCTCCAAGAGCATGGCGCTGACCGGCTGGCGACTGGGTTATGTCAGCGCGCCGGAACAGGTGATCAAAGCCATGGAAAACCTCCAGGGGCACACCACTTCCAACCCCAACGTGGTGGCGCAGGTGGCGGTATCCCGGGCGCTGGACGATTCGGCAGACTTCATCGCCACCGCCAACGCCATCCTCGACCGTCGCCTGCAGGTGATCCACGAAGCCCTGGCCGGCATCGACCATCTGCAGGTGGCCCCGGCAGCCGGGGCGTTCTACGTGTTCGCCGATATCCAGTGGTTCATCGGTCGGCAGTATGCCGGCAGGCAGCAAGTGCGCAGCACCGACGAACTGGTCGAACTGATCCTGGCCGAGGCCAAGGTGGCAGTGGTGTCCGGCGCCGGTTTCGGCGACCCGAGCGGTATCCGTATTTCCTATGCGGTGAGTGATGCCGATGTCGCCACCGGCATGCAGCGTCTGCGTGAATTCTTCGCCCGATTCAACTGAGGAGCGTCTGGCAATGAGAAAGGAAAACCCCGTTTCGGTGATCGTCCTCGCGGCAGGCCTGGGCTCGCGCCTGGAAGACCAGACCCTGGCGAAGAACAAGTGCCTGGTCGAGGTGGCCGGCAAGACCATCATCAGCCGCCTGCTCGAACAACTACAGGCGCATCAGGTGGCCAACGTCATCGTCGGCGTCGGATACCTCAGTGATGTGCTCGAGAGCTACATCCGCAGCAACCACCCGGGTATCAACAGCGTGTTCGTGACCAACCCGATCTATGCCCGTTCAGGTTCGGTGCATTCGCTGAGTCTGTGCCTGGAAGCCGTGCCCGAAGGCCACGACGTGGTGATCTTCGAGGGTGACGTAGTGGTCGAGGACCGCCTGGTGGAACGTGCCCTGGCGTCGCTGCAAAACCTCGGCGAAGAAGGCTTCGCCACCGTGCTGGCACCCTGGTCCAGCGAGCTGAGCGGTACCTTCGCGCTGGTCGACGGCGCTCGGGTGAGCGCCTGGCGCCATGAGTCGGTGCGCGATGCCGAGTTCCCCCTCACTGCGTCGTTCAAGACGGTGAACATCACCGCGATGACCCCGGCCGCCGCGGTGATCCTGCAGCGGCACATCCGCCAGACGGTGGCCAACAAGGGCGTGAAGGCACCGCTGGAGTACGCCATGGACAGCCTGATCGACCATGGCTACCAGATCGATGCGCTGCTGGTCGACGCGGAGAAATGGTTCGAGGTCGACACGGCCGAGGACCTGGACATCGCCAACGACATCTTCAGCGCGCCGGCGCTGGTCCAGGCCTGAGGTGCGCCATGTTTGCTGCTCTGCATGAATGGCTGATCCTGCCCATCGCCCACTGTTTCCAGTGGGTGCTAGAAAGCAGTTACCAACACACCCACGATTTTGGCCTGGCGATCCTGTTGCTGAGCCTGGTGTTCAACCTGGTGCTGTTGCCGGCCTACCACTTCGCCGAGAAGGTGCAGGGCCGCGAACGCGCGGCGCGGGCGGCGATACAGGCCAAGCTCGATGAGTTCAAGCGCTGCTTCAAGGGCCACGAACGGCACATGATGATCGCTGCCCTGTATCGCCAGCACCGCTATCACCCGGTGTACGCCCTGCGTGGCCTGGTGCCGCTGCTGATCCAGGTCCCGGTGTTCATCGCGGCCTACGGCCTGCTCAGCGACTACCCGCCGCTGCGCGACGAGCACCTGTTCGGTATCGCCAACCTGGGGGCGCCCGACGGCCTGCTGGGCGGGGTCAACCTGCTGCCCATCGTCATGACCGGGGTCAACCTGCTGGCGGCCCACGTCTACAGTCGCGACCTGTCCGCGCGGGAGCGCCTGCAAACCTGGATCGTGGCGATGCTGTTCTTCGTGCTGCTGTATGGCTCGCCCGCCGGGCTGGTCCTGTACTGGATCTGCAACAACCTTTTCTCGCTGATCAAGAACCTGGTGTATCGGCTGGCCCGCTCCAGCTCGCCCCTTCGAAGGACTTCCAATGCCTAATTCGACCAGCCCCGCCTTCGCCGTGCCGGCAAGTGCGGTGGCCAAAGCGGACAAACCGCTGAAACTGTTTCTGCTCTCGTTCGTGGCGCTGTACTTGCTGCTGGTGCTGGCGACTCCGCTGGCGCTGACCAGCTTCGAGGATGACGCCAGCGGGCTCGATGGCTACCTGACCCTCTACGCGACGACCCATGCCGTGGTGTTCGTCGCTTACCTGGCGCTGCTGGCACTGCTGGCCAGGTTCGCGCCCCGCGGGCTGCTGCAGATGCTCAGCGTGCTCGGGCTATGGGCCCTGCTGGTGGCCGGCGTTTACAGCTTCCTGCTGCCGCTGGATGCCGGGATGATCGACAACTTCCGCTTTTCCGAGCCCCAGGCCATGACCGTTTCGGACCCGCGCCTGCTGCTCGACCTGGCAGTGGCCGTTGCCACGTTAGGCGTGGCGTTGTTGCTGGTACGCCGTTTCGCCGAGCAGGCTGGTAAGGCGCTGACCTTGTTCGTGCTGATCTGCGCTGCCTATGCCTTGTTCAGCGGCGTTACCCTGGCCTCGAAGATCGCCGTGATCCCGCTGCCGGGCAACGATGGCAAGCAGACCCTCTCGTTCTCGAAGACCGAGCAAAACATCGTCGTGCTGATGATCGATGGATCCATGGCTGGCTACATTCCGCGCCTGCTCGAGCACGATGCGCAGGCCGCCGAGCGCCTCAGCGGCTTCACCTGGTATTCCAATGTAGTGTCCACCGGCAACCGTACCTTCAATGCCCTGCCCGCGGTGTTTGGCGGCTTCGACTACACCGCTGGCAACATCAACAAGCTCCCGGGCGACAGTCTGGAGGAAAAGGTCGACCAGGCTTACATGTTGTATCCGGACAACTTCACCGCCAAGGGCTATGGGGTCCGCTACGTCGACCCGTTCTGGTATGGCTTCGCCCGCCGCGGCGACTGCGACAAGTTCATTGCCAAGGGCGCCGGCGACTGCATCCATTTGATCGACACCGTCGGCCGGCAGCAGACCAATGAGCACATGTCGGCCAAGCACGCCGAGTACCTTTGGGGCGTGCTCAAGCAGTACCTGGCGATCTCGCTGTACAAGGCCGCCCCCAACAGCCTCAAGGGCCAGGTGTATGATGCCGGCAACTGGCAGGGCGCCTCGCTGTCGTGGTGGAAGCGCGAGGACAAGTTCCTCGAGAACTACTTCTCGCTGCTGGCCTTGCCGGCGCTGTCCGACACCCAGGCGCCAGGCCCGACCTTCACGTTCATGGCCAACAACATTACCCGTGCGGTGCTCAAGCTCGACGAGAGCTGCGTGCCCAACAAGCAGTTGGGAACCACCGCGCAGGAGCTGTCGCAACTGCACAGCCAGGACACCGTGGAGATCTACGACACCTTCTACTGCGCGATGAACGGCGTGACCCGCTACCTCGACTGGTTTAGGCAACAAGGCATCTACGACAACACGATGTTCGTGCTGGTTTCCGACCATGGCTGGCCGTCGCGCAACCCGTTGCTCAAGGCGGTCGCTAATGCCGAGCAGCAGGAACTGTACTCGCAGTTCCAGAACCTGCTGATGATCAAGCCGTTCGCGGCCAAGGGGGCACCACGGGAGAGCCGCGAGTTCATCTCCAACGCCAGCGTGCCCGGCATCGTCTGCGAGGTGATCGGTGGCTGCGTGGACCGCAGCACTGGCAAGCACGTGCGCTACCAGCCTCTTACGGAGCCGGTGCAGTTGTATGAAACCCCATGGCAACCCCAGGGACAGAACGCCGACTCCTACAAGATCCTCAGCACGTATGAGGTGAAGGACGACGTCTCGGTCCCAGGCAACTGGAGCAAGCTGCAATGACCGGTCTGCTGGAACATGCGGTTGCCGTTCCCTACGTCGGCCTGTACCTCGACCCAGGCACGGGCAGCCTGCTGTTCTCGCTGATCGCCGGTGTGGTGACCACGCTGTTCTACTCGGCCAAGGGCTTGTACTACCGCTTCGGCGGGGGCGGCAAGGGCGCCGCCGGCACTGCGGAGCGCAGCGTGCTGGAAGCCTGGCCGGTGGTGATCTACTCCGAAGGCCGGCAGTACTACGGCACCTTCCGGCCATTGCTCGAGGCGCTGGACAAGGCCGGTGTCAGGACCCTGTTCCTGAGCTCCGACAGCGAGGACCCCGGGCTGCGCCATCAGGGCCAGGTGACGGCGTGCTTCATCGGCAGCGGTCACAAAGCCTGGGCGCTGCTGGCACGGTTGCGCGCCGACCTGTGCATTTCCACCACCCCGGGCCTGGACGTGATGCAGTTCAAGCGCTCGAAGCGGGTCCGGCACTACATGCACCTGGTCCATGCGCCAACCGACAAGGCCTTCAACCGGCCTTACTCGTTCGACTACTTCGACTCGGTAGTGATCAACGGCCCGCATCAGGCGCGCACCCTGCGCTACCTGGAGCAATTGCGCGGCTCGCCGGCCAAGACGCTGATCATGGGAGGCTGCCTGTACTACGACGACCTGCTTGAGCAACTGCGCAACCCATTCCCCGAGCGCGTCATCCCAGGCAAGACCGTCCTGCTGGCCCCCACCTGGGGGCGCAACGGCCTGTTACGCTTGCACGGCAGTAAGCTGCTCGGCGCGCTGGCCGCCCAGGACATCACCCTGCTGATCCGCCCGCACCCACAGAGCCTGGTTTCCGAGCCGGAGCTGATCCAGCAACTGCAGGTGCTGTTCCCCGAGGGGGCGCGACTGGCGTGGGATTTCTCGCCTTCGCCTTTCGCCGCCATGAGCCGCAGCGACGTGATGGTCTCGGACATTTCCGGGGTGATCTTCGACTACGCCTTCCTGTTCGAGAAACCGGTCATCACTGTCGGCATCGAACCGGTGCGCGAAGGCACCGAGGCCAGCGACCTGCCCTACGACCCCTGGGAGCTGACGGTGCTCAACGACATCGGCCTGCGCCTGAGCGAGCAAGAGATCCCCCGCCTGACCGAGTACCTGCCGCAAGTCGCCGAGGACGAGCGCTACCAACGCAATATCCGTGCCTTGCGCGACGAGTACGTGGTCAACTTCGGCCATGCCGCCGGACCGATCATGCAGGCCATCATGCCGTTGATCGGGCGCGGTGCCGAGGCGCCGGTGGGTAACGAACTGGCGCGGCAGGTGAGGTGAGTCATGCTCGACGTCGTGCAAGGTCTCGCACAGTTGCTGCCGGCGTTGATCCTGGCGGTGACCGTGCACGAGGCCGCCCACGCGCTGGTGGCCGCGCTGTTCGGTGACCGCCAGGCGCTGGTCAGCGGGCGGGTGTCGATCAATCCGCTCCGGCACTGCTCGTTGCTGGGCACGGCGCTGGTGCCGTGCTCGGTGTTTGCCATCACCGTGCTGACGAACCTGCCGGGGATGCTGGTGGGCTGGGGGCGGGCGGTACCGATCGGGCCGCAACTGGCCCAGCGCCGCCTGGGACTGTTGTGCACCGCGCTGGCCGGCCCGCTGGCGAACCTGCTGCTGGCGGCGGCGTGTCTAGCGTTGCGTCCGGCCGATGGGCAGGGCGCCTGGGTGGTGTTTCTCGAGACCAGCGCCTCGCTCAACCTGCTGCTCTGCGTGGTCAACCTGCTGCCGGTGCAACCGCTGGATGGCGCCACCTGCATTCAGGCGCTGTGTGGCGAGCGGGGGTGGAGGCGTTATCAAGGCTTGCAACCGTACCTCTATGTGGTCGGTGCCGGCCTGCTGTTCACCGGGCTGCTGGGGCAATACCTGCTCTGGGCGGCGCGGACGTTGTTGAACCTGCTGCCAGGAGGCATGCTGCATGGCTAGTTATGGACTGTTCCTCATTCTCGCGACGCTTACCGTACTCAGCCCTGGCCCCGGAGTGGTGCTGACACTTTCCAACGCCCTGCGCCATGGATGGAGCGGCGCGCTGCCCGGGATCCTCGGCATCGCCCTGGGCGCCTTCATCGTCGCCGGACTCTCGGCCAGCAGTGTCGGGTTGATCCTGGCGACCTCTGCGATGGCGTTCACCGTGCTCAAGTATGTTGGTGCCCTGTACCTGCTGTACCTGGGGGTCAAGATGTGGCGCACGCAGCGCTTTATCTCCGAGCTCACAGTGACCGCCACGCAACCCTGGCGCCGTTTTGTCGAGGCGCTGTCGATCCAGTTGCTCAACCCCAAAGCAGGATTTTTCTTCCTGGCGGTTTTCCCGCAATTCATCCGTGCGCAGGACAGCTACTACAGCCAGTTCTTCATACTGGTGTCGTCCTACGCCCTGCTGGTGGTGCTGGTGCACACTGGCTATGCGCTGATGGCCAACGGCGCCAGGGGCTGGTTGTCGACCAACCGCGGCGCGCGGATTGTCGGCAAGCTTTCGGGCGTCACTTTCTTCTGTTTTGGCATGCTGATGGCGTCGGCCAGCAAATGAACCGTTTTGAATGTAACCAGGAGGCTGCATGGCCAGGAAGGCACTGGAATTCCTGCTGTCGGATGACGACCGCGTACATCTGAGGAAGACTGCCCGTTCCGGGCGAATGCCCTATCGTAGCGTTACCCGGGCCTCGATTCTGCTGTTGCTGGACAGTGGACTGACACCGAAGGAGGTCAGCTTGCGGCTGAACGTTACCGCGCCGGTGGTGTTCAAGTGGCGTAGTCGGTACCTGGCCAATGGTATCGACGGGCTCGAGGATCTGCCGCGTGGTGGGGTGGGTAGGGAATTGTCTCTGGTGGGGTGAGGGCGACTGCGCTTTGGTGAGTCAGATTGCTGATCTCAACGCGTTGCCTACCCTATTCATCGCCCATCAGTTCCGACGCCTGTTCGCGGGCGTTTTGGCAAGGAATGCCGGCTTCGATGCGGTTTGGGAAACGCCCTACAAGAAAGGGGTAAAATCCGTTTTTTCGACCCGCAGCGCCCAAATGCCAGGCACAAAAAAAGACGCCCGAGGGCGTCTTCTTCTTTGGATTTGGTGGAGCCGGGGGGATTTGAACCCCCGTCCGCCAGTACTCCGCTGTCGGTACTACATGCTTAGCCGTGTCTACTGATTTAATCCGCAGCCGCCCGACGGGCAGGGTGCTTTGGATGAGTTGTGTAAGTTTTAGTCACTTCGCCCACAACGTGCTACGCGACGATCCTGTTCTGTATGACAATCAGTTCGGGTTTACAGGCATCCCCTAGTGATTGCTGGAGCCGAAGCTACCAGAAGCAACGGGTCAAGAGGACTGCTTACGCAGCCAGCTTGTACTCCGCGCCGTAGTTTTCGTCATTGGCAACTATAAAAGTTGCAACAGTGGATTTACGAGTTCTGTTACCAACTCGGCATGCACCTAGAGTTTCGCTACCGGCGTCGAATCCTAATCGGCCCCACGCTAGCGTTACGCTACCGCACCTTACGGTACGTCAGACGGAGTATACGCCATTGCGCGGGCGACGTCGACAGCCGGTCCAGTCGCCCGCTTTGGGGCTTATGCGCCGCCGTTGCCGCTACTGCTGCCTTTCTCGGTTTTTTCCAGGCGCTCCAGCACTTTGCTGGTAATGGCGATGCACTCCTTGGTGTCGCCCGAGGCCTGGGCGGCCTTGGCTTTGTCGACGTGCTCGGTGATGGCCTTGTCCAGGCCCTCGGAGGTGGCGCCGGCGGTGGCCATGCTGTTGTCGATCTTTTGCAGGTTGGTGGTGCAGAGGTCATCGGCGGCGAACACCGGCGAAGCCAGCAGGGTGGCGGCCGCGAACAGGGCCGAAAGTGCGGTACCTTTCATGGGTGTCTCCTCTGGGGCCTCTGGAAGGTGGGCCTGTAAGGTGGACTGCGGGGGATTGGCGGGGGTTCAATCGGGATGGTGGCGGGCGATATTGAGGTGGGGATGGCACCGGCGTTGCCGGTGTTCGTGGGTGAACCCGCTCCTACGGGGGCTGTGTCTGGCGCCCGATGTGTGTCCACCACCGATCTGTGTAGGCGGCTGTGACGGTGGACGGCGGGTGGGGATTGGCCAGCAGGGCCGGCCCTTTCGCGGGTGAACCCGCTCCTACACAGATCCTACAGCGTTCCCCACCTATATCAACGCGTTAGAGGCTGCGTGGTCGGGTGACGCGGTCTACCAGGTACACCAGGCCGTGGTAGTCGATGCCGCTGTGGCTCGACAGGCCTATCTCGCAGGTGCGGCTGGTGGAAATGCCTTCGCTGCAATATTGCACGGCGTCCTTCAGGCTGCGCAGCGAGTGGGCGTTCAACTCGGGGGTGGTAAAGCCTTTGTCACCGGCAAACCCGCAGCAATGAATACCTTCCGGGATCACCACCTGTTTGCTGCAACGCCGCGCCAGGTCGATCAAGGCCTGGCTTTCGCCCAGGTGCTGGGTGCTGCAGGTCACGTGCACGGCTACCGGTTCGTCCTGGGGGGTGAACTCCAGTCGGTCAAGCAGGTGGGTGCGGATGAAGCGCACCGGGTCGTACAGGTCCAGCCGGGTGTCGCCCAGGTCCTGCACCAGGCGCAGGGTGCAGGGGCTGGTGTCGCAATAGATCGGGTCGAGGCCGCCGCGGCTGGCGTGCAGCAGGGCGGTGATCAGCTCCTGGCGCTTGTGTTCGGCCTGCTCGGGGTAGCCCTTGGAGGCGAACGGTTGGCCGCAGCACAGGCTGTCGGCGTTGTCGGGAAACACCACCTGGTAACCGGCCTTTTCCAGCAGGGCGCGGGTTTTGTCCAGCAGCGAGCTTTGCTCGCGGTCGGCATAGGCCGGGCCCATTACCCGGGAGACGCAGGCGGCCAGGTACACCACGCGGGGGCGGGCGTCGTTGCTGGTCGCGCCGAAGGCCAGCGGGCGCAGCGGTTGCGGCATGGCCGGGGTCCATTGGGGCAGGCGGCCTTTGCTGGCTTTGCTCAGCGAGGCGCTCAGGCGGCCCAGGCGCGGGGCGCCTAGCAGCTTGCGTGCGGTATTGGCGGCGGTCAGGGTCAGGCGCGCACCGCTTAGGGCGGTGTGGAAATGCTCGGCCAGCCAGTCAGCGGTTTTAGCGTGGTCGGCGGCCTGGCTGCGCAGTTTCTTCACCAGCTCGCCGGTGTTGATGCCGACCGGGCAGCGCTGGGCGCACAGGCCAGTAGCGGCGCAGGTGTCGATGCCCTGGTACTGGTAGCTTTGCATCAGTTCACGGGTATCGATGCCGGCGCGCTGCTTGGCCTGGATGTCACGCCACATGACGATGCGCTGGCGCGGGCTGAGGGTCAGGCCCTTGGACGGGCACACCGGTTCGCAGAAGCCGCACTCGATGCACTTGTCGACGATTTCGTCGGCGGCAGGCAGCGGCTTGAGGTTTTTCAGGTGGATATCCGGGTCGTCGCTCAATACCACGTCGGGGTTGAGGATGCCGTTGGGGTCGAGCAGGCGCTTGAGCTTCCACATCAGCTGGTAGGCGTCGTGCCCCCACTCCAGCTCCACGAAAGGCGCCATGTTGCGCCCGGTGCCGTGCTCGGCCTTGAGCGAGCCGCCAAACTCCACCGCCACCAGTTGCGCCACGTCGTCCATGAACGCCTGGTAACGGGCGACTTCTTCGGCGCTGTTGAACCCCTGGGTAAAGACGAAGTGCAGGTTGCCTTCCAGCGCGTGGCCGAAAATGATCGCTTCGTCATAGTGATGCTTGTCGAACAGCTGGATCAGGCGGTTGACGCCTTCGGCCAGTTGCTCGACGGGGAAGGTCACGTCTTCGATGATGACCGTGGTGCCGGTCTGGCGCACGGCACCGACGGCTGGGAAGGTGTCCTTGCGGATTTTCCACAGCTGGTTGTACACGGCCGGGTCTTCGCTGAAGTCCACTTGCTGTTCCAGTGGGAAGTCGGCGATCGAGGCCATCACCTGCTGCAGTTGCTCGTGCAGCAGGCTCTGGCTGGCGGCGCGGGATTCGATCAGCAGGGCGCAGGCATTGTCCGACAGGCCTTTTACCCACAGCGGCATGCCGGGCATGTTCTGCACCGAGCGCAGGCTGCGGCGGTCGAGCAGTTCCACGGCCGAGACCGGCTGCTGCTTGAGCACGGGTACCGCGCGGCAGCAGCTTTCGACGCTGGGGAACACCAGCAGGGCGCTGGCCTTGTGCGGGTGGTCGGGTACGGTGTCGTAGGTGACGGCGCTGATGAAGCCCAGGGTGCCTTCGGAGCCGACCAGCAGGTGCTGCAAAATGTCCAGCGGCTGGTCGTAGTCCACCAGTGCGTTCAGTGACAGGCCCGTGGTGTTCTTCAGCCGGTATTTGTGCCGGATGCGTTCGGCCAGCGCGGTGTTGGCGCGGGTTTCGCGGCCCAGGCGGGCCAGTGCTTCCAGCAGTTCGGCGTGGCTGCGTTCGAAGGCGGCGACGCTGGCCGGGTCTTCGCTGTCCAGGCGGGTGCCGTCAGCCAGCACCAGGCGCAGGCCCGCCAGGGTGTGGTAGGTGTTTTGCGCGGTGCCGCAGCACATGCCGCTGGCGTTGTTGGCGACGATGCCGCCGATCTTGCAGGCGTTGATCGAGGCGGGGTCGGGGCCGATCTTGCGCCCGAAGGGGGCCAGCCAGGCGTTGGCCTGGGCGCCGATCACGCCGGGTTGCAGGCGAATCTGCTCGCCCTGGCGTCGGATTTCGCGGCCGTTCCAGTTATCGCCGAGCACGATCAGCACCGAATCGCTGATGGCCTGGCCAGACAGGCTGGTGCCGGCAGCGCGGAAGGTGACCGGTACCCGCTCGCGCTGGGCCAGTTTGATCAGGCCGACCACTTCGTCCTCGGACTCGACGCGCACCACCAGCTTGGGGATCAAGCGGTAGAAGCTGGCGTCGGTGCCGAAGGCCAGGGTGGAGGTGGGGTCGTCGAAGCGGCGTTCGGCGGGGATCAGGCGCTCGGCATCACGCAGGAACGCGGCGGGCAGGCTCATGCAGTCTCCTCGCGGGGCTGTGGCGTCTGTGCGCTACATGCCCCGGGTCATTCAGGCGGTGGTTCTTGCAGGCGTTCAGGCGCCCAGTTCGCGTACCAGCGAGTCGCGGGTGATCTCGCTGATCGACTTGGCACCGGTCAGCACCATGGCCACGCGCATTTCCTTTTCGAACAGCTCAAGCAGGTTTTTCACGCCGGCCTGGCCATGCACGGCAAGGGCGTAGAGGAAGGCGCGGCCGATCAGTACGGTATCGGCACCCAGGGCGATCATGCGCACCACGTCCAGGCCACTGCGAATGCCCGAGTCGGCCAGAATCTTCAGGTCGCCTTTGACCGCGTCGGCAATGGCCGGCAGGGCGCGGGCACTGGACAGCACGCCGTCGAGCTGGCGGCCGCCGTGGTTGGACACCACGATACCGTCGGCACCGAACTTGACCGCATCGCGGGCGTCATCGGCATCGAGGATGCCCTTGATGATCATCGGGCCGTCCCAGAACTCACGGATCCACTCCAGGTCCTTCCAGGAAATGGACGGGTCGAAGTTGTTGCCCAGCCAGCCGATGTAGTCGGCAAGGCCGGTGGGGTTGCCACGGTATTTGGAGATGTTGCCCAAGTCATGCGGGCGGCCCATCACGCCCACGTCCCATGCCCACTCGGGGTGGGTCATGGCTTGCAGCACGCGGCGCAGCGGGCCGTTCCTGCCGCTCATGCCAGAGTGGGCGTCGCGGTAGCGGGCACCGGGTACGGGCATGTCCACGGTGAACACCAGGGTCTTCACGCCGGCGGCCTTGGCCCGCTCCAGGGCATTGCGCATGAAGCCGCGATCCTTGAGCACATACAGCTGGAACCACATCGGCCGGTCGATGGCGGGCGCCACTTCTTCGATCGGGCACACCGACACGGTAGACATCGTGAACGGGATGCCATGGGCGGCTGCCGCGCGCGCTGCCTGCACTTCGCCACGGCGGGCATACATGCCGGTGAGGCCGACCGGGGCCAGGGCCACCGGCATGCTCAGGGTTTCGTCGAACAGCTTGGTTTCCAGGCTGAGCTCGGACATGTTGTTCAACACGCGCTGGCGCAGGGCGATGCCGGCCAGGTCCGACACGTTGTGGCGCAGGGTGTGCTCGGCGTAGGCGCCGCCGTCAGCGTAGTGGAACAGGAAGGGGGGCAGCTTGCGTTGGGCCGCGGCGCGATAGTCGGTAGAGGCAGAAATGATCATGGATTCTCGCAGCGTTGCTTGTGGGTGTGCCGGGCGCACGACGGCGCCCGGCCCCTTTCACTTTAGTGATGAACCAGCATGCCGGTCAGCCAGTAAGCCTGGACCAGGGTGATCAGGCCGACGATGGTGGCGAAGAACAGGCTGTGCTTGACGGTGAAGCGGAACAGGTCGGATTCCTTGCCGACCAGGCCGGTAGCGGCGCAGGCCACGGCGATCGATTGCGGCGAGATCATCTTGCCGGTTACGCCACCGCTGGTGTTGGCCGCCACCAGCAGGGTGTCGTTGACCCCGATCTGGTGCGCGGTGGTGGCCTGCAGCGAGCTGAACAGGGCGTTGGACGAGGTGTCCGAGCCGGTCAGGAACACGCCCAGCCAGCCGAGGAACGGCGAGAAGAACGGGAACGCGGCGCCGGTACCGGCCAGCACCAGGGCCATGGTCGAGGACATGCCCGAGTAGTTGGTGACGAAGGCGAAGGCCAACACCATGCCGATCGACAGAATCGGCCAGCGCAGTTCCCAGAAGGTTTCTTTGAAAGTGGTAAGACCAGTTTTGAAGTTGATCTTCAGCACTGCCATCGAGATCAGCGCCGAGAGGAAGATCGCGGTGCCGGTGGCGGAGATCGGGTCGAGCTTGAACACCGCTGGCATGGCGGTCGGCGCGGCAACGATCGGTGCGGTCTTGATCACCAGCTGGTCGAGGTGCGGGATGGCGAAGTTGAACACGAAGTTGTACATCGCGCCGCCCGGCGCGAAAGCCGCCTTGAACGGCTTCAGGGTCCAGATGGTGACCAGCACGGTGAGGATCAGGAACGGCGACCAGGCCTTGAAGATCTCGCCAAAGCTGTACGGGCTAGGCTGGCTGCCGCTTGGCTGCACAACGGCTGCGCCGACACTGCCTTTGGCCTCGCTGAACGCACGCTTGGGCTGCCAGACTTTCAGGAACAGGGTGAGGCAGATCAGGCTGGCCAGGGCCGAGGTGATGTCTGGCAGTTCCGGGCCGATGAAGTTCGAGGTGAAGTACTGGGTGACGGCAAAGCTCAGGCCGGCGACCAGGGCGGCAGGCCAGGTTTCCTTCACGCCACGCAGGCCGTCCATCATGAACACCAGCCAGAACGGCACGAACAGCGACAGCAGCGGCAACTGGCGGCCGGTCATGGCGCCGATGTGGAAGGCGTCGATACCGGTCACCTGGCCGGCCACGATGATCGGGATGCCCAGGGCGCCGAAGGCCACTGGCGCGGTGTTGGCGATCAGGCACAGGCCGGCAGCGTACAGCGGGTTGAAGCCCAGGCCCACCAGCAGTGCGGCAGTGATGGCCACCGGTGCGCCAAAGCCCGCCGCACCTTCGAGGAAGGCGCCGAAGCAGAAGCCGATCAACAGCACTTGCAGGCGCTGGTCGTCGGTAATCGACAGCACCGAGCTGCGGATCACTTCGAACTGGCCGCTCTTGACCGTGAGTTTGTACAGGAACACCGCGGCAACGATGATCCAGGCAATTGGCCAGAGGCCGTAGAGGAAGCCGTAACCCGCGGCGGCGAGGGCCATGTCGACAGGCATCTGGAAGGCGAAGATCGCCACCAGGATCGACAGCGCGAGGGTGATGCTGCCCGCTACGTGGCCCTTGAGGCGGAACACGGCGAGGGCCAGGAAGAAGAACACGATAGGGATGACCGCCGCCAGTGCGGACAGGCCGAGACTACCAAGCGGGGTATAGAGTTGTTGCCAGGTTTGCATATGGGGTGGCCCCTAATTGTTGTTGGTCAGGCACTGGCATTGGATAATTGGTAAGACCAATTTACAATGGCTGGACGCTAGGTTAAAAGCGCTGTCGTGGGTGTGTCAATTTGTCCTGTGCAAAACTTTGGTCGTGTACCGATGAGCGGGCATCTGATGTGGTGGGAAAATCGCGGCTTGATGGGTGTTTGCGTGGCCTGGATCGGCGAGAATAGACACCCCCTGAAATTTGCCGGGGGTTTGTGGAGAGCATGTGATGGTTTTTGATCAGGTACGCCAGCGGCGCCTGTCCGACGACATTGTCGATCGGCTGGAGGGGATGATTCTGGAAGGCACGCTGACCTCGGGGCAGCGGCTGCCGGCCGAGCGCGTCCTGGCCGAGCAGTTTGGTGTGTCCCGCCCGTCACTGCGTGAGGCGATCCAGAAGCTGGTGGCCAAGGGGCTGTTGGTCAGCCGTCAGGGCGGGGGCAATTTTGTGGCGGAGTCGTTGGGGTCCACCTTCAGCGACCCGTTGCTGCAGTTGCTCGAGCACAGTGCCGAAGCGCAGCGTGACCTGCTCGAGTTCCGCCATACCCTGGAGGCGTCCTGTGCCTACTACGCTGCCCAGCGTGCCACCGAACCGGACCGGGTGCGCTTGAAGGCGGCCTTCGATACGCTGCAGGACTGCTATGCCAGGTTCGACGAGGTAACCCGTGCGGAGGAGGGCGCGGCTGATGCGCGCTTCCACCTGGCGATCGCCGAGGCCAGCCATAACGCGGTGTTGCTGCACACCATCCGGGGGTTGTTCGACCTGCTCAAGCGCAACGTGGTGACCAACATCGGCGGCATGTACCAGCAGCGCACCGAAACCCGGGACATGCTGATCAGTCAGCACCGGGAACTGTACCTGGCGATTGTCGAGGGCAGGGCGGAGGATGCGCGAGAGGTGTCCAGCCGGCACATTTTGTATGTGCAGGAGGTGCTGGAAGAGGCGCACGAGGAAGCTCAGCGGGTGGCGCGGGCGGAGCGGCGCAGCGGGCGCTGAGACTTTTATGGGCAGTACCTGCCTCTTCGCGGGCAAGCCCGCTCCCACAGGATAGGTGCCGGGCTTGAATCTGGTGCCCTTCCTGTGGGAGCGGGCGTGCCCGCGAAGAGGCTGCTCCACAGGATAGGCACCGGGTTTGAATCTGGTGCCCTTCCTGTGGGAGCGGGTTTACCCGCGAAGAGGCCGGAACAGGCTAAAGACCGACTAGTCTTCCTTGCCCTTGTTCCGCACAGCCCGCTGCAGCTCGCGGTTGGAATCGCGCTCGCGCATGGTGTCGCGCTTGTCGAATTCCTTCTTGCCCTTGCCCAGTGCGATTTCGCACTTGATCAGGTGCTTGCTCCAGTACAGCGCCAAAGCCACGCAGGTGTAGCCTTTTTGCGCCACAGCCGCTTCCACGCGCTCTAGCTCGCGCTTGTTCAGCAGCAGCTTGCGGGTGCGTGTAGGGTCGGCGATGACGTGGGTGCTGGCCGTGGTCAGCGGGGTGATGTGGCTGCCGAACAGCCAGGCCTCACCGTCCTTGAGCAGCACGTAGCTGTCAGTCAGGTGCGCCTTGCCGGCTCGCAGGCTTTTTACTTCCCAGCCGGACAGGACCAGCCCGGCCTCGAACTTGTGTTCGATGAAGTAATCGTGTCGCGCTTTCTTGTTTTGCGCGATGGTCCCGGTCGGATGTTTTTTTTGCTTAGCCATAGGGGCGGCATTATAGGCAAGTCCGCGCGTCGTCCGCTATGGGATTTCGGTGTGCTTGAGCCACTGGAATGAATACCGGACAATACAAACCCTGTCATACGCACAGAACCTGTTTTCGGCACGCTGCGAAGCGTCGCCACCCAGCCTTGGAAGTGACGCCTGGATGACTACCCATATTCAACGCTCCGCCCTGCTGCCATACCCCGCCCAGGCGCTTTACGATCTGGTCAACGATGTAGCCAGCTACCCTGAGTTTTTGCCGTGGTGCTCGGCCTCGACGGTGATCGAAACCAGCGATACACACATGCGTGCCAAGCTCGAAGTGGCCAAGGGTGGCATGAGCCAGCACTTCGTTACGCGTAACGTGCTGGTGCCGGGGCAGTCCATCGAGATGAATCTCGAAGAAGGGCCATTCACCCAGCTGCATGGTGTTTGGGTGTTCAAGCCGCTGGGTGAAAAGGCCTGCAAGATCAGCCTGGACCTGTCCTTCGATTACGCCGGGCCGATTGTGCGTGCCACGTTGGGCCCGCTATTCAATCAGGCGGCCAACACGCTGGTCGATGCGTTCTGCCAGCGTGCCAAGCAACTGAATGCCTGACTGAACGGGCGGCAATAAAAAGCCCGGAACACGTCCGGGCTTTTTTGCACCTGCTTCCCGGCTACCGGGTTTCCAGCGGTGCGGGGGTCGGGACCGGGGTGGTCTCGATGGTGTCGATCTCGCGCTGGATGGCCTCTTCGGTCGAACCTGGCTTGGCCGGTTTTTCTTCAAGCTGCGCTGCCGGCTGCTCGGTCTGGCCTGGCTCGGTGGCCGGGCTGATGGTGGTGTCGCTGCTGCCACCGAGGATTTCCTGATCGCGGCTGACGCCTGGCATGAAGTCGCCAGACAGGCTGACCAGTTGATCGCTTTCGTTGAAAAATACACTCATGCGTTCTTGCTGGCGCTTACCGCCACCAGGCTGCAGGCTGTACAGGTAATCCCAGCGATTGGTGTTGAAGGTATCCTGAATCAGCGGGTTGCCCATGATAAACCTTACTTGCCGGCGGGTCATTCCCGGGCGTAATTGGTCTATCATGTCTTGCGTGACGACATTGCCCTGCTGGATGTCGATTTTGTAAACCCCGGGAAACGAGCAACCGGCGAGTGCGAGCAGTCCCACTAGGGTGAGGCTGGTTAGCAAGAGCTTGGTGTTTTGCATCGGTGGGCGACTTCCACTATCTTGGCTGGACAACGTAAACCCCGATCATACCCGTATTAAGAGAAGCTGCGAAGCAGCATCGGCGAGAAAGCTGACCATGGTTGAAAATAGCGAATTGCGCAAAGCCGGTCTCAAGGTGACCCTGCCTCGAGTCAAGATCCTTCAGATGCTCGACTCTACCGAGCAGCGTCACATGAGTGCAGAGGATGTCTACAAGGCGCTGATGGAGGCTGGCGAGGATGTAGGCCTGGCCACCGTCTATCGCGTGCTGACCCAGTTCGAGGCGGCGGGTCTGGTGGTTCGCCACAACTTCGACGGCGGTCATGCAGTGTTCGAGCTGGCCGACGGCGGTCACCACGACCACATGGTGAACGTGGATACCAGTGAAGTCATCGAATTCATGGATGCTGAAATCGAGAAGCGCCAGCGCGAAATCGTGGCCGAGCATGGCTTCGAGCTGGTGGACCACAATCTGGTCCTGTATGTGCGTAAGAAGAAGTAACGATTTTTCGTTATGGATGGCAAAGGCGACCTTCGGGTCGCCTTTGTGCATTCTGGGGCTAAAAGATTTGTTGTCCGTGCCGGCCTCTTCGCGGGCGCGCCCGCTCCCACAGGTACACCTCAGGTTTCAGATCCTGTGACCACCCTGTGGGAGCGGGCGTGCCCGCGAATCGTCCTGGAAAAGCAAGGCTCAGGCCTTGCCGCTCACCACCATCTTGCGTGCGTGGGCCAGGGACTCCTTGGTCAGGTCGATGCCGCCGAGCATCCGCGCCACTTCTTCCACGCGCTCACGCTTGCCAAGGCTAGCCACGGTGGTGTGGGTGGTGTCGCTGTTGCGCACCTTGTGCACGAACAGATGGTGATGCCCCTGCGCCGCCACCTGCGGCAGGTGGGTCACCGTCAGTACCTGGCCGCGCTCGCCCAGGCGCCGCAGCAATTGGCCGACGATTTCTGCCGTTGGCCCGCCAATACCCACGTCGACTTCGTCGAACACCAGGGTAGGAATGCGCGAGGTCTGCGCCGTGATCACCTGGATCGCCAGGCTGATACGTGACAGTTCACCGCCCGACGCCACCTTCGCCAGGCCCTTGAGTGGCTGGCCAGGGTTGGCGCTGACCAGCAGTTCGATCTGCTCCAGGCCATGGGGTGACAGGTCTGTGCCTTCGTTGGGTGTCAGCTCTATGCAGAAGCGCCCGCCAGGCATGCCCAGGCGCTGGATTTCCTGCTCTACCGCGCCTGCCAGTTGCTGCGCCGCTTGCTGACGCAGGCCGCTGAGTTCGCGCGCCTTCTCTTTATAGTGCTGGGCAAAGGCGGCAAGCTCTTCGCCCAGCCGCTCGATCGACTCGTCGCTGGCGTTAAGGCCTTCCAGCTCTTCCATCAGCTGCTGTTGCAGGTGGGGCAGTTCGGTGGGGTGCACCCGGTGTTTGCGCGCCAGGGTATAGATGGTGTCCAGGCGCTCTTCCAGGGCTTGCAGGCGCATCGGGTCGGCGTCGAAGTTGTCGAGGAAGCGGTTGAGTTCGCCCACGGCTTCTTCGACCTGGATCTGTGCGCTGGCGATCAGGTTGGCCGCTTCGCTCAGTGCCTTGGGCGAGTTGGTGGCGGCACCCAGGCGGTTGAGACTGGAGGTGAGGGCGCTGAGCACATTGCCCGAATCGCTCTCGCTGCACTGGTCGATGACCTGGCGGCAGATGCCGAACAGGGCTTCGGCGCTGGTCAGGTTCTTGTGTTCCTGTTCCAGCTGCTCCAGTTCGTGCTCGCCCAGGCCGAGGTTGTCCAGTTCTTCCAACTGGTAACTGAGCAACTGGTGGCGGGCGCGCTGCTCGTCGCCCGAGTTGGACAGGCGCTCCAGCTCCAGGCGGGTCTGGTTCCAGCGCTTGGCTGCAAGCTGTACCTGGCGTGCCAGGTCGACGGCACCGGCATACTCGTCAAGCAGGCGACGATGGGTGTCGGTCTTGAGCAGGGACTGGTGCTCGTGCTGGCTGTGGATATCGATCAGCAGTTCGCCCAGCGCCTTGAGGTCGCCGAGCGGGCAGGGCGTGCCGTTGATGTAGCCGCGGCTGCGGCCTTCGGCGGTGATCACCCGGCGCAAGATGCACAGGCCTTCGTTGTTCAGGTCGCGCTCGGCCAGCCAGGTATGCGCTTCGGGAATGTCCACCAGGTCGAAGGTGGCCAGGATGTCTGCCTTGTCGGTGCCGGGGCGCACCACGCCGCTGTCGGCACGGTCGCCCAGGGCCAGGCCGAGGGCGTCGAGCATGATCGATTTGCCGGCACCGGTCTCGCCGGTGATGACGGACATGCCACGGGCGATTTCGAGGTCGAGGTGCTCGACGATGGCGTAGTTGTGAATGGACAGGTGCACCAGCATGGGGACGGCTCCCGAAAGTCAGGTCTGGTTATTTATACAGTACTTTTTTTAGGCCTGCCAATGCCCCTTCGCAGATTCTGTTGCAGCCTTGAAAACCACCTTGCCCCTTGAACCTGGTTTTTCCGGCCCCATATAGCCGTCATCCAAGGCGAGCCTGGCTCGCAGTCCACAAAATTGCGCAGGAGAGACCCCATGGCTGATGAGCAGCTGAACGAGAAAGACCTTAACGTGGAAGAAACCGGTGCAGGCAATGCAGCTGATACCCGTGTTCTGGAGCTCGAGGAACAGCTGGCCGCAGCCAAGGACCAGGCGCTGCGCGCCGTTGCCGACCTGCAGAACGTACGCCGTCGTGCCGAGCAGGACGTGGAAAAAGCCCACAAGTTCGCCCTGGAGAAGTTCTCCAGCGACTTGCTGCCGGTGATCGACAGCCTGGAGCTGGCCCTGGCTCACTCCAGTGCCGAGGATGAGCACGTCAAGCAGATCCGCGAAGGTGTCGAGCTGACCCTGAAGATGTTCCAGGACACGCTCAAGCGCTACAACCTTGAAGCGGTCGACCCGCACGGCCAGCCGTTCAACCCTGAGCACCACCAGGCCATGGCCATGCAGGAAAACGCCGAGGTCGAGCCAAACAGCGTGCTGAACGTGTTCCAGAAGGGTTACCTGCTGAACGGCCGCCTGCTGCGCCCCGCCATGGTGGTGGTCAGCAAGGCGCCGAGCGCGGCGCAACCCTCGATCAATGAAAAGGCTTGAAATCCTTCCGGGCATCCCCATCTAGGTGTCAAGCCTTCAAGTATTACCGCAGTTGGCCAAAGTAGTCGCTGCTACCAAATTCAAGTTTCGGGAGAGTTAACATGGGCAAAATCATCGGTATCGACCTGGGGACCACCAACTCGTGCGTCTCCATTCTGGAAAACGGTAACGTCAAAGTCATCGAAAACGCCGAAGGTGCGCGTACTACCCCTTCGATCGTGGCCTACGCCAACGATGGCGAAATCCTGGTTGGCCAGTCGGCCAAGCGCCAGGCCGTCACCAACCCGCACAACACCCTGTTCGCAGTGAAGCGCCTGATTGGCCGCCGCTTCGAAGAAGATGTCGTGCAGAAAGACATCAAGCTGGTGCCGTACAAGATCGTCAAGGCGAACAACGGTGACGCCTGGGTCGAGGCTGCTGGCAAGGAAATGGCTCCGCCGCAGATCAGCGCCGAAGTCCTGAAGAAAATGAAGAAGACCGCCGAAGACTACCTCGGCGAGCCAGTCACCGAAGCGGTCATCACCGTTCCGGCCTACTTCAACGACAGCCAGCGTCAGGCGACCAAAGACGCCGGCCGCATCGCTGGCCTGGACGTAAAACGCATCATCAACGAGCCGACTGCCGCTGCGCTGGCCTACGGTATGGACAAGGCCAAGGGCGACCACACCGTCATCGTTTATGACCTGGGTGGTGGTACCTTCGACGTTTCGGTCATCGAAATCGCCGAAGTCGACGGTGAGCACCAGTTCGAAGTACTGGCTACCAACGGCGACACCTTCCTGGGTGGCGAAGACTTCGACATGCGCCTGATCGACTACCTTGTCGAC
Source organism: Pseudomonas sp. yb_5 (assembly GCF_043103865.1). NCBI lineage: Bacteria > Pseudomonadati > Pseudomonadota > Gammaproteobacteria > Pseudomonadales > Pseudomonadaceae > Pseudomonas > Pseudomonas sp. yb_5. The sequence continues at coordinate 64,231 of NZ_JBICKE010000124.1, read as the reverse complement.
GAGTTCAAGAAAGAGTCGGGCATGGACCTGAAGAACGATCCTCTGGCCCTGCAGCGCCTGAAAGAAGCTGCAGAAAAGGCCAAGATCGAGCTGTCGTCCGCTCAGTCGACCGACGTCAACCTGCCGTACATCACTGCAGATGCCACCGGTCCTAAGCACCTGAACGTGAAGATCTCCCGCGCCAAGCTGGAGTCGCTGGTCGAAGACCTGGTCAAACGTACCATCGAGCCTTGCCGCATCGCCCTGAAAGACGCCGGCATCGACGCCAGCAAGATCGACGACGTGATCCTGGTCGGCGGTCAGACCCGCATGCCGCTGGTGCAGAAAGAAGTGGCCGACTTCTTCGGTAAGGAAGCGCGCAAGGACGTGAACCCGGACGAAGCGGTTGCCATGGGTGCTGCCATCCAGGGTGCGGTACTGGCCGGTGACGTGAAAGACGTACTGCTGCTGGACGTCAGCCCGCTGACCCTGGGTATCGAAACCATGGGCGGCGTGATGACCGCGCTGATCGAGAAGAACACCACCATCCCGACCAAGAAGTCGCAGGTGTTCTCGACTGCCGACGACAACCAGAGCGCCGTGACCATTCACGTGCTGCAGGGTGAGCGTAAGCAGGCTGCGCAGAACAAGTCGCTGGGCAAGTTCGACCTGGCTGACATTCCGCCAGCACCGCGTGGCGTGCCGCAAATCGAAGTGACCTTCGACATCGACGCCAACGGCATTCTGCACGTAGGTGCGAAAGACAAGGCCACCGGCAAGACTCAGTCGATCGTGATCAAGGCCAACTCCGGCCTGTCGGACGAAGAAATCGAGCGCATGGTGCGTGACGCCGAGGCCAACGCCGAGGAAGACCGCAAGTTCGAAGAGCTGGCCGCTGCCCGTAACCAGGGTGACGCGCTGGTGCACTCGACCCGCAAGATGGTCGCTGACGCAGGTGACAAGGTTACCGCTGAAGAGAAAGCCGCCATCGAGGCCGCCGTTGTTGCCCTGGAAGCCGCTGTCAAAGGCGACGACAAGGCTGCCATCGACGCCAAGGTTGAAGAGCTGTCCAAGGTCTCTGCCCCGGTTGCCCAGAAGATGTACGCCGAGCAGTCGGCTGAACAGCCTCAGGGTGGCGCGCAGCAGGCCGAGCCGGAAGCCAAGCACGATGACGTGGTTGACGCCGAGTTCGAAGAAGTGAAAGACAACAACAAGCAGTAATCCCTGCATGTTGTCGGCCAGTTCACCGTCGTTTGCCGGTGAGCTGGTAGGATGTCGCCGCGCGGGGGCTTGCTCCCGCGTTGGCGTATCTGGAATTCGAGAATTTTTACAGCATCTGTCAGTGGCTCTTATGGGTAGCGGGCGGGTGCTGATGGCGTGGCGCAGATGCCAGACGCCCAACAAGGTGCAAATGACCTATGTCCAAGCGTGATTATTATGAGGTCCTGGGTGTCGAGCGCGGCGCCACTGAAGCGGACCTCAAGAAGGCTTACCGCCGTTTGGCGATGAAGTATCACCCGGACCGCAATCCGGGCGATAAAGAATCGGAAGACAAGTTCAAGGAGGCCAACGAGGCCTACGAAGTGCTGTCGGACGCGAGCAAGCGTGCGGCCTTCGACCAGTATGGCCATGCGGGTGTCGACCCAAGCATGGGTGGCGGTGGTGCCGGCTTTGGTGGTGCCAACTTCTCCGACATCTTCGGTGATGTGTTCAGCGACTTCTTCGGTGGCGGCGGCCGCGGTGGTGGTCGAGGCGGTGCCCAGCGCGGCAGCGACCTGCGCTACACCCTGGAACTGAACCTGGAAGAAGCGGTGCGTGGCACCACGGTCAGCATCCGCGTGCCTACCCTGGTCAACTGCCAGCCTTGCGACGGTTCCGGTGCCAAGAAGGGCTCGACCCCGTCGACCTGCCCGACCTGCGGCGGCATCGGCCAGGTGCGCATGCAGCAAGGCTTCTTCTCGGTGCAGCAGACCTGCCCGCGCTGCCATGGCCAAGGCAAGATCATTACCGACCCGTGCACTTCGTGCCACGGTGAAGGGCGTGTCGAGGAATACAAGACGCTGTCGGTCAAGGTGCCGGCAGGTGTTGATACCGGCGACCGCATCCGTCTGTCGGGTGAGGGCGAGGCGGGTACTCATGGTGGCCCGACTGGCGACCTGTACGTGGTGATCAGCGTGCGTGAGCACGAAATCTTCCAGCGTGATGGCAAGCACCTGTACTGTGAGGTGCCGATCAGCTACACCGATGCTGCCCTGGGCGGCGAGCTGGAAGTGCCGACCCTGGATGGTCGTGTGAAACTGAGGATTCCGGAAGGCACCCAGACTGGTAAGCAGTTCCGTCTGCGTGGCAAGGGTGTTGCCCCGGTGCGTGGCGGTGGTGCGGGTGACCTGCTGTGCCGTGTGGCCGTAGAAACCCCGGTCAACCTCAGCCGTCGCCAGCGCGAGTTGCTCGAAGAGCTGCGTGATTCGCTGGAAGGCGACAGTTCCCACTCGCCCAAGGCCAGCGGCTGGTTCGATGGTGTGAAGCGCTTCTTCGGCGATCTCTGACAAGGAACAGGTTATGCGACGTATTGCAGTGATGGGCGCGGCGGGGCGGATGGGTAAAACCCTCATCGAAGCCGTGCAACAAACCCCGGGTGCAGGGCTGACTGCGGCAATTGATCGCCCTGACAGCTCGTTGGTCGGGGCTGATGCCGGAGAGCTGGCGGCACTTGGCCGAATTGGCGTGCTGTTGTCCGACGACCTTGCCAAGGTTGCCGACGAGTTCGATGTGCTGATCGATTTCACTCACCCCTCGGTGACCCTGAAAAACCTGGCGTTCTGCCGCAAGCACGGCAAGGCGATGATCATCGGCACGACCGGTTTTACAGTCGAAGAGAAGCAGTTGTTGGCTGAGGCTGGCAAGGACATTCCAATCGTGTTCGCCGCCAACTTCAGCGTGGGTGTCAACCTTAGCCTCAAGCTGCTGGATATGGCTGCGCGGGTGCTGGGCGATGATGTCGATATCGAAATCATCGAGGCGCACCACCGGCACAAGGTCGATGCCCCGTCGGGTACTGCACTGCGCATGGGTGAAGTGGTTGCCAATGCGCTGGGCCGTGACCTGCAGGAAGTGGCCGTGTATGGCCGTGAAGGGCAGACTGGCGCGCGGGATCGCAAAACCATCGGTTTCGCCACCGTGCGTGCCGGCGATGTGGTGGGCGATCACACTGTGTTGTTCGCTGCCGAAGGCGAGCGCCTGGAAATCACCCACAAGGCCTCCAGCCGCATGACCTTCGCCAAGGGTGCCGTGCGTGCGGCGCTGTGGCTGGATGGGCGTGAGCCGGGGCTGTACGACATGCAGGATGTGCTCGAGCTGCGTTAAGCCGTTCTGGCGGTGTTGGCTGCTTCGCGAGCTTGCCCGCTCTCACAGGTGCGGCGTTGCTCTTGGGCTGGTGCGATCCCTGTGGGAGCGGGCGAGCCCGCGAAGAAGCCAACACAGATGTCAGTCTGTCGCATTGATGTGTTTTAGAGGCACATCCGCGGTAGACCGAAAACACACTTTTCTGTAAGCTACAGCTTTAGTGTGTCCACTAAAAGCGCGCAGCGAATTGAATTCAGCACATGAAAGCGGGGTGACGTGTCCATACGTCACTCCGCTTTTTTGCAACCTGCGATCGCCCTTTCATGCTTGATTTACGGGAGGTCTTCTTGACAAAGCCAGCCATACTCGCCCTTGCCGACGGCAGTATTTTCCGCGGTGAAGCCATCGGTGCCGACGGTCAGACCGTTGGTGAGGTGGTATTCAACACCGCTATGACCGGCTACCAGGAAATCCTTACAGACCCTTCCTACGCGCAGCAAATCGTTACCCTGACCTACCCGCACATCGGCAACACCGGTACTACCCCGGAAGACGCCGAGTCGAACCGCGTCTGGTCCGCTGGCCTGGTCATCCGTGACCTGCCGCTGCTGGCCAGCAACTGGCGCAACACCCAGTCGCTGCCTGAGTACCTCAAGGCCAACAACGTAGTTGCCATCGCCGGCATCGACACTCGTCGCCTGACCCGTATCCTGCGTGAAAAGGGCGCCCAGAACGGCTGCATTCTGGCGGGTGACAACATCAGCGAAGAAGCCGCCATCGCTGCTGCCCGCGGCTTCCCGGGCCTGAAGGGCATGGACCTGGCCAAGGTCGTCTCCACCAAGGAGCGTTACGAGTGGCGCTCCAGTGTGTGGGAGCTGAAAACCGACAGCCACCCGACCATCGAGGCTGCCGACCTGCCGTACCACGTGGTTGCCTTCGACTACGGCGTCAAGCTGAACATCCTGCGCATGCTGGTAGCCCGTGGCTGCCGCGTGACCGTGGTGCCAGCCCAGACCCCGGCCAGCGAAGTGCTGGCACTCAACCCGGACGGCGTGTTCCTGTCCAACGGCCCTGGTGACCCCGAGCCGTGCGACTACGCGATCCAGGCGATCAAGGAAATCCTCGAAACCGAGATTCCGGTATTCGGCATCTGCCTCGGCCACCAGCTGCTGGCCCTGGCCTCCGGTGCCAAGACCGTGAAAATGGGCCACGGCCACCACGGTGCCAACCACCCGGTCCAGGACCTGGATACCGGCGTGGTCATGATCACCAGCCAGAACCACGGCTTTGCCGTTGACGAAGCGACCCTGCCGGGTAACGTTCGCGCCATTCACAAGTCGCTGTTCGACGGCACCCTGCAGGGTATCGAGCGTACCGACAAGAGCGCGTTCAGCTTCCAGGGCCACCCTGAAGCGAGCCCGGGCCCGACCGACGTCGCGCCTCTGTTCGATCGTTTCACCGATGCCATGGCCAAGCGCCGCTGAGCATCCTGCTTCAAGGCCCCGGGCCGGCACCTGCCGTGCCCGGAAGCGCCTGACCCAGATTGTTCAAAGCGGCTTGCCGACTGACCCCGGATTTGAGTGACCACCATGCCAAAACGTACAGACATCAAAAGCATCCTGATTCTCGGCGCTGGCCCGATCGTGATCGGCCAGGCCTGCGAATTCGACTACTCCGGCGCCCAGGCCTGTAAAGCCCTGCGCGAGGAAGGTTTCCGCGTCATCCTGGTGAACTCCAACCCAGCCACCATCATGACCGACCCGGCCATGGCCGACGCCACCTACATCGAGCCGATCAAGTGGCAGTCGGTGGCCAAGATCATCGAAAAAGAGCGCCCGGACGCCGTTTTGCCGACCATGGGTGGCCAGACTGCGCTGAACTGCGCCCTGGACCTGGAGCGCCATGGCGTTCTGGAGAAGTTCGGCGTAGAGATGATCGGTGCCAACGCCGACACCATCGACAAGGCTGAAGACCGCTCGCGCTTCGACAAGGCGATGAAGGATATCGGCCTGGAGTGCCCACGCTCCGGTATCGCCCACAGCATGGAAGAGGCCAATGCGGTCCTCGAGAAGCTTGGCTTCCCCTGCATCATTCGCCCGTCGTTCACCATGGGCGGCACCGGCGGCGGTATCGCGTACAACCGTGAAGAGTTCGAAGAAATCTGCACTCGCGGTCTGGACCTGTCGCCGACCAAAGAGCTGCTGATCGACGAGTCGCTGATCGGCTGGAAAGAGTACGAGATGGAAGTGGTCCGCGACAAAAAGGACAACTGCATCATCGTCTGCTCGATCGAGAACTTCGACCCGATGGGTGTGCACACCGGTGACTCGATCACTGTTGCCCCGGCACAGACCCTGACCGACAAGGAATACCAGATCATGCGCAACGCCTCGCTGGCGGTGCTGCGTGAAATCGGTGTGGAAACCGGCGGTTCCAACGTCCAGTTCGGCATTTGCCCGAACACCGGCCGCATGGTCGTCATCGAGATGAACCCGCGCGTATCGCGTTCGTCCGCCCTGGCTTCCAAGGCTACCGGCTTCCCGATCGCCAAGATCGCCGCCAAGCTGGCCATTGGTTACACCCTCGACGAGCTGCAGAACGACATCACTGGCGGTCGCACCCCGGCGTCCTTCGAGCCGTCGATCGACTACGTCGTCACCAAGCTGCCACGCTTCGCTTTCGAGAAATTCCCGAAAGCCGACGCCCGTCTGACCACCCAGATGAAATCCGTGGGTGAAGTCATGGCCATCGGCCGTACTTTCCAGGAATCCCTGCAGAAAGCCCTGCGCGGCCTGGAAGTCGGCGCCTGCGGCCTCGACCCGAAAGTCGACCTGGCCAGCCCGGAAGCCACCAGCATCCTCAAGCGCGAGCTGACCGTGCCGGGTGCCGAGCGTATCTGGTACGTGGCTGACGCCATGCGTTCGGGCATGACCTGCGAAGAAATCTTCAATCTGACCGGCATCGACATGTGGTTCCTGGTGCAGATGGAAGACCTGATCAAGGAAGAAGAGAAGGTCAAGACCCTGGCATTGTCGTCGATCGACAAGGACTACATGCTGCGCCTCAAGCGCAAGGGCTTCTCGGACCAGCGCCTGGCAGTGCTGTTGGGTATCACCGACAAGAACCTGCGCCGCCACCGTCACAAGCTGGAAGTGTTCCCGGTGTACAAGCGCGTCGACACCTGCGCCGCCGAGTTCGCCACCGATACCGCCTACCTGTACTCCACCTACGAGGAAGAGTGCGAGGCCAACCCGTCGACCCGCGACAAGATCATGATCCTGGGTGGCGGCCCTAACCGTATCGGCCAGGGTATCGAGTTCGACTACTGCTGCGTGCACGCAGCCCTGGCGCTGCGTGAAGACGGTTACGAGACCATCATGGTCAACTGCAACCCGGAAACCGTCTCCACCGACTACGACACGTCCGACCGCCTGTACTTCGAGCCGCTGACCCTGGAAGACGTGCTGGAAGTCTGCCGCGTCGAGAAGCCGAAGGGCGTGATCGTTCACTACGGCGGCCAGACCCCGCTGAAGCTGGCCCGCGCTCTGGAAGAAGCTGGCGTGCCGATCATCGGTACCAGCCCTGACGCCATCGACCGCGCCGAAGACCGTGAGCGCTTCCAGCAGATGGTTCAGCGCCTGAGCCTGCTGCAGCCGCCAAACGCTACCGTGCGCAGCGAGGAAGAAGCCATCCGTGCTGCGGGCAGCATCGGCTACCCGCTGGTCGTGCGTCCGTCCTACGTACTGGGCGGCCGTGCCATGGAGATCGTCTACGAGCTGGACGAGCTCAAGCGCTACCTGCGTGAAGCGGTACAAGTGTCGAACGACAGCCCGGTACTGCTCGACCACTTCCTCAACTGCGCCATCGAGATGGACGTGGATGCGGTGTGCGACGGCACCGACGTGGTCATCGGCGCAATCATGCAGCACATCGAACAGGCCGGTGTTCACTCCGGTGACTCGGCGTGCTCGCTGCCACCTTACTCGCTGAGCAAGGAAGTGCAGGACGAAGTCCGCGTTCAGGTCAAGAAAATGGCCCTGGAGCTGGGCGTGGTCGGCCTGATGAACGTGCAGCTGGCCCTGCAGGGCGACAAGATCTACGTGATCGAAGTCAACCCGCGCGCTTCGCGGACCGTGCCATTCGTTTCCAAGTGCATCGGCACGTCCCTGGCGATGATCGCAGCCCGTGTCATGGCGGGTAAAACCCTGAAAGAGCTGGGCTTCACCCAGGAAATTATCCCGAATTTCTACAGCGTCAAGGAAGCCGTCTTCCCGTTCGCCAAGTTCCCAGGGGTTGACCCGATCCTCGGCCCTGAGATGAAATCGACCGGTGAAGTCATGGGTGTCGGTGACAGCTTCGGTGAAGCCTTCGCCAAGGCCCAGATGGGTGCAAGCGAAGTGCTGCCGACCGGTGGTACTGCGTTCATCAGCGTGCGTGACGACGACAAGCCACAAGTGGCTGGCGTTGCCCGCGACCTGATCGCCCTGGGCTTCGAAGTGGTTGCCACTGCAGGCACCGCCAAGGTTATCGAGGCGGCCGGTCTGAAAGTGCGCCGTGTGAACAAAGTGACCGAAGGTCGCCCACACGTGGTCGACATGATCAAGAACGACGAAGTGTCGCTGATCATCAACACCACCGAAGGTCGCCAGTCGATCGCCGACTCCTATTCGATTCGTCGCAATGCGTTGCAGCACAAGATTTACTGCACCACTACCATTGCGGCTGGTGAAGCCATCTGCGAAGCGCTGAAATTCGGTCCGGAAAAGACCGTTCGTCGCTTGCAAGATCTGCATGCAGGACTGAAAGCATGAGCATTACCAAATACCCGATGACCGTCCAGGGCGCTCGCGCCCTGGAAGAGGAACACCTGTTCCTGAGCAAGACCGAGCGCCCGCGCCTGAGTCAGGCCATTGGTGAGGCACGTGAGCTGGGTGACCTCAAGGAAAACGCTGAATACCATGCAGCCCGCGAGGAGCAGGGCATGGTCGAAGCGCGTATCCGCGATATCGAAGGCCGCCTGCAGAACTCGGTGGTGATCGACGTGACTACCATTGCCCACACCGGCAAGGTCATTTTCGGTACCACTGTAGACCTGGAAAACACCGAGACCGGTGATCAGGTGACCTACCAGATCGTTGGCGAGGACGAAGCCGACATCAAGAAGGGCAAGCTCTCGGCCAGTGCGCCAATCGCCCGTGCCATCATCGGCAAGGAAGAAGGTGATATTGTCGTCGTCAAGACGCCTAGCGGCACGGTCGAGTACGAGATTGTCGAAGTCAAGCACATCTGACCGGCGCCTGCGGGCGCCGTCCCTCGAGGGGATCCTCTGGCAACTGGCCCAGGTTTTCTGGGTCGGTGGCCTGTGGGTGTTCCATGTTGGGCTGGTGCCTGCGCTCAAGGTCAGTGGCCTGGCGCCGCTGCTGGTGCAGGATGTTGCCGGGCAGATCGACCGCTGGTTGATCGGCGTGGCGTTGCTTGGCTTGTTGACTCAGCTGGCAGTGCTGGCGAGGGTGGACGGCCTGGCAGCCTGGTGGCGGCAGTTCCGCGGCCAGATGCTGTTGCTCGGCTTCGGTGCCTGCGTGGGGTATTACACCTTGCGCTACGGTATTTCCGTGGGCGAGCGCTGGCAGATGTTCTGCTTCCTGGTGCTGGGTTTTTCCGGCATCGTGCTGGTGGCCCAGCCGGTACCGGTCAGGGCGCGTTCACCGCGCCACTGATCGGCGCTACCGTTACTTGTAACGGTGGATGTTGGACAGCTGCTTGTTCGGCTGTGGGTTCTTGCGGTAGATCAGGGCTTTCTTGCCGATGGTCTGCACCAGCTCGGCACGGCCGGCCTTGCACAGCTCGGCGATGGTTTCGGCGCGCTCCTCGCGGTCTTCCGAGCGAATCTCGACCTTGATCAGCTCATGGTCGACCAGCGCGCGCTCCAGTTCGGCGATGACGCCTTCATTCAAACCGTTGCCAGCAACGATCAGGACCGGCTTCAGGTCATGACCAATGGACTTGTATTGCTTCTTCTGCTCGTTATTGAGCGGCATAATCTGACCCTTTCCGTCTGATTCTGTAAAATTGACCGGCATTTTACCCGAGGGCCACCGGCTCCGCCCAGTCAATCACGACGCATATCATCGAGGTGCCCCGTGGTACAACGTTCCAAAAGCAGCGCAAACTGGCTGCGAGAGCATTTCAACGACCCTTTTGTGAAGCAGGCGCAGAAGGATGGGTATCGCTCGCGTGCGAGCTACAAGCTGCTGGAGATCCAGGAGAAGGACCGCATTATCCGCCCAGGCATGAGCGTGATCGATCTCGGCGCGGCCCCTGGTGGCTGGTCCCAGGTGACCAGTCGTCTGATTGGTGGCCAAGGTCGCCTGATCGCTTCGGACATTCTGGAAATGGACGCGATCGCCGACGTGACCTTCATTCAGGGGGACTTCACCCAGGACGAAGTGCTGCAGCGCATTCTCGAAGCGGTCGGCGATTCGCATGTAGACCTTGTGATTTCCGACATGGCCCCCAATATGAGTGGTACGCCCGCGGTAGACATTCCGCGTGCCATGTTCCTCTGCGAGTTGGCCCTCGATCTGGCAACCCGTGTACTCAAGCCCGGGGGCGACTTCCTGATCAAGATTTTCCAGGGCGAAGGTTTTGACGTGTACCTGAAAGACGTGCGCAGCAAGTTCGACAAGGTGCAAATGCGCAAGCCGTCGTCGTCGCGGGACCGTTCCCGGGAGCAATACCTGTTGGGCAGGGGCTTCAAAGGGTAATGAAAGGTGTGAAGCGGGGTGGTCGATAGTTAATTCCAATCGGCCGCTGCGTCAGGATCGTCCGAACTTCGTGTAGTCTAGCTTTCACAAAGGGTTACAGACGGTGCCTGCGGCTGCGTAGGTAATGTAGTAAGTTAGGGCGATGAATATCATGCGAGGCACGGCTGCGTCGTGCGCCGGCCTCAGAGGGTAGCTAATTGAACGACATGGCAAAGAATCTGATCCTGTGGTTGATCATCGCAGCTGTCCTGGTGACAGTGATGAACAACTTCTCCAGCCCTAACGAGCCGCAGACCCTCAACTACTCCGACTTCATCCAGCAGGTCAAGGATGGCAAGGTCGAGCGTGTGACCGTCGATGGCTACATCATTACTGGCAAGCGCACCGATGGCGACAACTTCAAGACTGTGCGCCCGGCCATCACCGACAATGGCCTGATCGGCGATCTGGTCGACAACCATGTGGTCGTCGAAGGCAAGCAGCCTGAGCAACAGAGCATCTGGACACAGTTGCTGGTGGCGAGCTTCCCGATCCTGGTGATCATTGCCGTGTTCATGTTCTTCATGCGCCAGATGCAAGGTGGTGCGGGCGGCAAGGGCGGGCCGATGAGCTTCGGCAAGAGCAAGGCCCGCCTGCTGTCCGAAGACCAGGTCAAGACCACGCTGGCTGACGTTGCCGGCTGCGACGAGGCCAAGGAAGAGGTTGGCGAGCTGGTCGAGTTCCTGCGCGATCCGGGCAAGTTCCAGCGCCTGGGTGGCCGTATCCCGCGCGGTGTGCTGATGGTTGGCCCGCCCGGTACCGGTAAGACCCTGCTGGCCAAGGCCATTGCGGGCGAAGCGAAAGTACCGTTCTTCACCATTTCCGGTTCGGACTTCGTGGAAATGTTCGTGGGTGTCGGTGCCAGCCGTGTGCGCGACATGTTCGAGCAGGCCAAGAAGCACGCCCCGTGCATCATCTTCATCGACGAGATCGACGCCGTTGGTCGCCACCGTGGCGCCGGCATGGGTGGCGGTCACGACGAGCGTGAACAAACCCTCAACCAGTTGCTGGTGGAGATGGACGGCTTCGAGATGAACGATGGCATCATCGTCATCGCCGCCACCAACCGTCCGGATGTGCTCGACCCGGCGCTGCTGCGCCCGGGCCGCTTCGACCGCCAGGTGGTGGTTGGCCTGCCGGACATTCGTGGCCGCGAGCAGATCCTCAAGGTGCACATGCGCAAGGTACCGATCGGCGAGAACGTCAATCCGGCGGTCATCGCGCGTGGTACCCCAGGCTTCTCCGGCGCCGACCTGGCCAACCTGGTCAACGAGGCTTCGCTGTTTGCCGCGCGTTCCAACAAGCGCCTGGTCGAAATGAAAGAGTTCGAGCTGGCCAAGGACAAGATCATGATGGGCGCCGAGCGCAAGACCATGGTCATGTCCGAAAAAGAAAAGAGAAACACCGCCTATCACGAGGCCGGTCATGCCATTGTCGGTCGCCTGGTGCCTGAGCACGACCCGGTCTACAAGGTTTCGATCATCCCGCGTGGTCGTGCCTTGGGTGTGACCATGTTCCTGCCGGAAGAAGACCGCTACAGCCTGTCCAAGCGTGCGCTGATCAGCCAGATCTGCTCGCTGTATGGCGGCCGTATCGCCGAGGAGATGACCTTGGGCTTCGATGGCGTGACCACCGGCGCGTCCAACGACATCATGCGGGCCAGCCAGCTCGCTCGTAACATGGTCACCAAATGGGGCCTGTCCGAGAAGCTCGGCCCGCTGATGTATGCAGAGGAAGAGGGCGAAGTGTTCCTCGGCCGTAGTGCCGGCAGCCAGCATGCCAGTGTGTCCGGCGAGACTGCCAAACTGATCGACTCCGAGGTGCGCAGCATCATCGATCAGTGCTATGCCACTGCCAAGCAGTTGCTGATCGACAACCGTGACAAGCTCGAGGCGATGACTGAAGCGCTGATGAAGTACGAGACCATCGATGCCGATCAGATTGACGACATCATGGCTGGGCGCACACCACGTGAACCGCGTGATTGGGACGACGACAAGCACTCCGGCACGCCTGCGGCCCAGGATGATCGTCCGGAATCGCCAATCGGCGGCCCAGCGGCTGAACACTAAGGGCATCTATGAGCTCAGTGCAGTACCCGACCCGGTTGCCTTGCGGCAGCCGGGTTCTTGATTTGTCGCATACCCATGTGATGGGTATTCTCAATATCACCCCCGATTCCTTCTCCGATGGCGGTCGCTTCAGTCAGCGCGACGAAGCCCTGCGCCATGCCGAAGCGATGGTTGCCGCTGGCGCAACGCTGATCGATATCGGTGGCGAGTCCACGCGCCCGGGTGCGCGTGCAGTGTCGGTGACCGAGGAGCTGGAACGTGTGGCGCCAATGGTCGAGGCCGTCAACAGCCGCCTCGACGTGGTCATTTCGGTCGATACCTCCACACCTGCCGTCATGCGCGAAGCTGCACGCCTTGGTGCCGGGCTGATCAACGACGTGCGGGCCCTGGAGCGCGATGGCGCCCTGGACGCTGCGGCGGATACCGGTCTGCCGGTGTGCCTCATGCACATGCGTGGCGAGCCAGGCAACATGCAGGACGATCCGCATTACCAGGACGTGACTGCCGACGTCACGCGTTATCTTGAACAGCGGATGGCCGCCTGCGCAGCTGCGGGCATCGACGCTGACAGAATCATCCTTGACCCGGGCTTCGGTTTCGCCAAGACACTGGCGCACAATCTGAGCCTGTTCAAGCACATGGAAGCGCTCTATCGCCTTGGGCGCCCACTGCTGGTGGGCGTTTCACGAAAGAGCATGATCGGCCTGACGCTGGAACGTCCGGTCGGCGAGCGCTTGTACGGCAGCCTTGCGCTGGCGGCGTTGGCCATGACCAAAGGGGCGAGCATCCTTCGTGTACATGACGTGGCCGAAACCGTTGATGTGGTGCGCATGATCGCTGCGGTGCAAAACGCCGAATAAGAACATTGGAGTCCCTATGAGCAGAAAATACTTTGGTACCGACGGCATTCGTGGCCGCGTCGGCGAATACCCGATCACGCCTGACTTCATGCTGAAGCTCGGCTGGGCGGCCGGCATGGCCTTCCGCAAGCAAGGCCATTGCCGCGTGCTGGTGGGCAAGGACACCCGTATCTCCGGGTACATGTTCGAGTCCGCACTTGAAGCCGGCCTGTCCGCAGCAGGTGCCGATGTGATGCTGCTCGGGCCGATGCCGACCCCGGCCATCGCTTACCTCACGCGTACCTTCCACGCCGAAGCCGGCATCGTCATCAGTGCCTCGCACAACCCGCACGACGACAACGGCATCAAGTTCTTCTCGGGCCAGGGCACCAAGCTGCCGGACGAGGTCGAGCTGATGATCGAAGAGCTGCTCGACCAACCGATGACCGTTGTCGAGTCGGGCAAGCTGGGCAAGGTTTCGCGTATCAATGATGCCGCCGGCCGCTACATCGAATTCTGCAAAAGCAGCGTGCCGAGCAGCACCAGCTTCGAGGGCCTCAAGCTGGTGGTCGACTGCGCCCATGGTGCTACCTACAAGGTTGCGCCCAGCGTATTCCGTGAGCTGGGTGCCGACGTGACCGTGCTGCATGCACAACCGGATGGCCTGAACATCAACGAAGGTTGCGGCTCGACACACATCGAATCGCTACAGGCCGCTGTACTGGTCGGGCATGCCGATCTCGGCATTGCCTTTGACGGTGACGGCGATCGCGTGCTGATGGTCGACCACACGGGTGCCATCGTCGACGGTGACGAACTGCTGTTCATCATTGCGCGCGACCTGCAGGAGCATGGCAAGCTGCAAGGCGGGGTGGTCGGCACGCTGATGAGTAACCTGGGCCTGGAGCTGGCGCTCAAGGACCTGGACATCCCGTTCGTGCGGGCCAAGGTCGGCGACCGTTACGTCATGGCCGAGCTGTTGGAGCGTCAATGGCTGGTCGGCGGTGAAAACTCCGGTCACGTCGTGTGCTGCAACCACACTACCACCGGCGATGCGATCATTGCCGCGCTGCAGGTGCTGATGGCGCTCAAACGCCGTGGCGAAACCCTGGCCCAGGCCCGCCAGGCCCTGCGCAAGTGTCCGCAGGTGCTGATCAATGTGCGCTTTGGTGCCAGCAAGGTCGACCCGCTGGAGCACCCGGCCGTCAAGGAAGCCAGTGCCAAGGTTACCGAAGCGCTGGCGGGGCGTGGTCGTGTGCTGTTGCGCAAGTCCGGTACCGAACCGTTGGTCCGGGTCATGGTTGAGGGCGAAGACGAAACCCAGGTGCGGGCCCATGCTGAAGCACTGGCCAAACTGGTCGGCGAAGTTTGTGTCTGAAGGCGCTTGCCAGCGCAGATCTGGTTGGGTAAGATCTGCGCCCACTTTGACCGACGAGGTAAAGCATGCGTCGCCCTATGGTAGCTGGTAACTGGAAAATGCACGGTACCCGCGCTAGCGTCGCTGAGCTGACCAAAGGCTTGAGTAATCTCGTCTTGCCGAGCGGAGTGGAAGTCGCCGTATTTCCACCGGCCTTGTTCATCAATCAAGTGATCGATGGCCTGGCAGGTAAAGAAATTACTATCGGCGCACAGAATTCTGCTGTACAACCCGAACAGGGTGCGCTGACTGGGGAAGTTGCTCCCGAGCAGCTGGTTGAAGCAGGTTGCAAGTTGGTGTTGATTGGTCATTCGGAGCGTCGCCAGATTATTGGTGAAACCGACGAAGTACTCAATCGCAAGTTTGCAGCAGCTCAGGCCAAAGGCTTGAAGCCAGTGCTTTGCATAGGGGAAACCCTTGAAGAGCGCGAGGCTGGCAAAACGCTCGAAGTTGTCGGGCGTCAACTAAGCAGTATCATCGAAGCATTCGGTGTTAAGGCTTTTGCCGATGCAGTAATTGCCTATGAGCCTGTATGGGCCATCGGTACAGGCCTTACGGCCACGCCACAGCAGGCCCAGGATGTGCACGCCGCCATCCGCAGCCAGCTGGCGGCAGAAGATGCTGAAGTGGCTGCGAAGGTGCAGTTGCTATACGGCGGCAGCGTGAAGGCGGCCAATGCGGCCGAACTGTTCGGCATGCCGGATATCGATGGGGGCCTCATTGGTGGGGCTTCCCTGAACGCAGACGAATTCGGTGCAATTTGTCGCGCCGCAGGAAACTGAACAAATGCTGGAAACAGTCATCGTTGTTTTTCATCTGTTGGCAGCGCTGTCGCTTGTAGTGCTGGTTCTGTTGCAACAGGGTAAAGGTGCTGAAGCAGGTGCATCTTTCGGCGCGGGTGCCTCAAACACCGTGTTCGGGAGCCAAGGCTCTGCAACGTTCCTAAGTAAATTAACTGCTATACTCGCTGCCACTTTCTTTTTGACAGCACTTGGGTTAGGATACTTCGCGAAGCAACAAGCTCACCAGCTTAGCCAAGCAGGTCTTCCAGATCCAGCAGTGCTAGAAGTGAAAGAGCCGCAGAAACCGGCAGTTAATGATGATGTACCGGTGCTCCAGCAGCAGAAGAGCGAAACCACCCATAATACCGGTGATGTACCTCCTCCGGCTCAAGAGCAGAAGTAACGGGTTTCAAGTAGTAGTATTGCCGAGGTGGTGGAATTGGTAGACACGCAACCTTGAGGTGGTTGTGCCCATAGGGTGTAGGGGTTCGAGTCCCCTTCTCGGTACCAATTAAAGCTTGAGAGCCCGCTTTAGCGGGCTTTCTTGTAGGTGAATGTTTGGATTTGACCCTCAACAGGGTTCGGTCTTATACTTTTGCCCCAGCTTTGTCGCGGGGTGGAGCAGCTTGGTAGCTCGTCGGGCTCATAACCCGAAGGTCGTTGGTTCAAATCCAGCCCCCGCAACCAGCTTCAGCGGAGCCCCTTTTCAGGGGCTTTTTGCTAACCGAACAGTTTCGGCGTCGTTGTCCTACGGCGCTTTCAGGGATGGGCGCTTCGCCCATTTTTTATTTGCACAGCATGCACGAGGGGGTTCAGGTGTCGAGCAAGCTAGAACAGTTGCAGGCCTTGTTGGCCCCGGTTGTCGAGGGTCTGGGCTATCAGTGCTGGGGGATCGAATACGTTTCCCAGGGTAAGCATTCGGTACTGCGCATCTACATCGACAAGGAAGGCGGTATTCTGGTGGACGACTGCGAAGCGGTCAGCCGTCAGGCCAGCGCAATCCTCGATGTAGAAGATCCAATCAGCAGTGAGTACACCCTCGAGGTGTCTTCTCCAGGCATGGATCGCCCACTGTTCACGCTGGAACAGTTTGCCTCGCATGCCGGCGAACAAGTGAAGATCAAGCTGCGCTCACCCTTCGAGGGTCGTCGTAACTTCCAGGGCCTTCTCCGCGGTGTGGAGGAGCAGGATGTGGTGGTCCAGGTGGACAATCAGGAGTTCCTGTTACCGATCGACTCGATCGACAAGGCCAATATTATTCCCAGTTTTGACTGAGACGTGCCGGGCCCGGCGGACTATCCGGGCCCAATGGCTTGCGCAAGGCGAGGCGTACGATGAGCAAAGAAGTACTGCTGGTTGTTGAATCGGTATCCAACGAAAAAGGTGTACCGCCCGGCGTCATTTTCGAAGCGCTGGAAGTGGCCCTGGCCACTGCAACCAAAAAACGTTTTGAAGACGAAGTCGACCTTCGTGTGGAAATCAACCGCCACACGGGTAGCTACGAGACTTTCCGTCGCTGGACCGTGGTCGACGAAGCCGATCTTGATGATCCGGCGATCGAGACCTGGCTGGACAAGATCAAGGACACCCACCCTGAAGCCAAGGTCGGTGACGTGATCGAAGAGAAGATCGAGTCCATCGAGTTCGGTCGTATTGCCGCCCAGACCGCCAAGCAGGTCATCGTGCAGAAGGTCCGTGAGGCCGAGCGTGCCCAGGTGGTCGATGCCTACCGTGAGCGCGTTGGCGAGATCATCTCCGGTACCGTAAAAAAGGTTACCCGCGACAACGTCATCGTTGACCTGGGCAACAACGCAGAGGCCTTGCTGGCCCGCGAAGACATCATTCCGCGCGAAACCTTCCGTGTTGGCGTGCGCCTGCGTGCGCTGCTCAAGGAAATTCGCACCGAAAACCGTGGCCCACAGCTGATCCTGTCGCGCACCGCGCCGCAGATGCTGATCGAGCTTTTCCGCATTGAAGTGCCGGAAATTGCCGAGGGCCTCATTGAAGTCATGGCTGCTTCCCGTGATCCGGGTTCGCGAGCCAAGATTGCCGTCCGCTCCAAGGACAAGCGTATCGATCCGCAAGGTGCCTGCATTGGCATGCGTGGTTCGCGCGTCCAGGCCGTATCCGGGGAGCTGGGTGGTGAGCGTGTGGATATCGTCCTTTGGGACGATAACCCGGCGCAGTTCGTCATCAACGCCATGTCGCCGGCTGAAGTCGCGGCGATCATCGTTGATGAAGATGCCCATGCCATGGACATCGCCGTCGCCGAGGACAACCTGGCCCAGGCCATTGGCCGTGGCGGTCAGAACGTTCGCCTGGCCAGTCAGTTGACCGGCTGGACCCTGAACGTGATGACCGAAAAGGACATCCAGGCCAAGCAACAGGCCGAAACCGGTGACATCCTGCGCAATTTCATCGAAGAACTGGAAGTCGACGAGGAGCTGGCCCAAGTGCTGGTCGACGAAGGCTTCACCAGCCTTGAAGAAATTGCCTACGTACCGTTGGAAGAAATGCTCAACATCGATGGCTTTGACGAAGACATCGTCAATGAGCTCCGCGCTCGAGCCAAGGACCGTTTGTTGACCAAGGCCATCGCTACCGAAGAAAAACTGGCAGACGCCCACCCGGCCGAAGACCTGCTCTCCCTTGAGGGCATGGACAAAGACCTGGCGGCTGAACTGGCGGTGCGCGGCGTGGTTAACCGCGAAGACCTGGCCGAGCAGTCGATCGACGATCTGCTCGACATCGACGGCATCGACGAAGAGCGTGCCGGCAAGTTGATCATGGCCGCCCGAGCCCACTGGTTCGAGTAATTAGGCGCGGCCTGAGGAGAGAAGTGCATGACGCAAGTCACGGTGAAAGAACTGGCCCAAGAGGTCGAGGCACCGGTAGAGCGCCTGCTGCAGCAGATGCGTGAGGCAGGTCTGCCGCACACCGACGCCGGTCAGGTAGTGACCGACAATGAGAAGCAGACCCTGCTGACTCATTTGAAAAGCAGCCACAAGAGCAAGGCGGAAGAGCCGCGCAAGATTACCTTGCAGCGCAAAACCACCAGCACCCTGCGTGTCGCCGGTAGCAAAAGCATCAGCGTAGAAGTACGCAAGAAGAAAGTTTTCGTTCAGCGCAGCCCTGAAGAAATCCAGGCTGAGCAGAAGCGTGAGCAAGATGAGCGCCGTGCGGCTGAAAATGCCGCTCGCGACAAGGTCGAGGCCGAAGTTCGCCAGCGCAACGAAGAGCAGGCTCGCCGTCAGGCGGCCGGCTCCGCAGCCGCCGCCCCTGCGCCTGCCGCCAAGCCAGAGCCGGCTCCTGCCGCTGCTCCGGCCCCGGTAGTCGCAGACGCCCCGGCTTCTGAAGACGCCGCAGCCCGTGCTGCCGAGCGCAAGAAAGACGAGACCCGTCGCAACGAAAGCCGTACCCGTGATGACGACCGTCGTCGTGGCGAGGCGCCTCGCGTGTCGATCAAGGTCAAGGTCAAGGAGAAGGAAAAAGCGCCGACTCCGCGTGCCGCTCCGCGCACTACCGACGAAGAGAGCGATGGCGCTCGTCGTGGTCGTGGTGGCAAGAGCAAGCTGAAAAAGCGTAACCAGCATGGCTTCCAGAACCCGACCGGCCCTGTCATCCGTGACGTGACCATCGGCGAGACCATCACGGTCTCCGAGCTGGCCAACCAGATGTCCGTCAAAGGCGCTGAAGTGGTCAAGTTCATGTTCAAGATGGGTACCCCGGTCACCATCAACCAGGTGCTCGACCAGGAAACCGCTCAGTTGATCGCCGAAGAGCTGGGCCACAAGGTCACGCTGGTCAGCGACACCGCCCTGGAAGACTCCCTGGCCGAATCGCTGAAGTTCGAAGGCCAGACCGAGTCGCGTGCGCCGGTGGTTACCGTCATGGGTCACGTTGACCATGGTAAGACCTCGCTGCTCGACTACATCCGTCGTGCCAAGGTTGCCGCTGGCGAAGCCGGTGGTATTACCCAGCACATCGGTGCCTACCACGTGGAAACCGACCGCGGCATGGTCACCTTCCTCGATACCCCAGGTCACGCTGCGTTTACCCAGATGCGTGCCCGTGGTGCCAAGGCGACCGACATTGTCATCCTGGTGGTGGCGGCGGACGACGGTGTGATGCCACAAACCCGCGAAGCCGTTCAGCATGCCAAGGCAGCCGGTGTTCCGCTGGTCGTTGCGGTGAACAAGATCGACAAGCCAGGTGCTGACCTCGATCGCATCCGTAACGAGCTGTCCGTCGAAGGCGTTACCTCCGAGGACTGGGGTGGTGACACGCCGTTCGTCAAGGTTTCGGCGAAGATGGGTACCGGTGTCGACGAACTGCTCGAAGCCGTGCTGCTGCAGGCCGAGATCCTCGAACTTACCGCTACCCCGACCGCGCCAGGTCGTGGTGTGGTCGTCGAATCGCGCCTGGACAAGGGCCGTGGCCCGGTGGCGACCATCCTGGTTCAGGACGGTACCCTGCGTCAGGGCGACATGGTCCTGTGCGGTTCCAACTATGGCCGCGTACGCGCCATGCTCGACGAGAACGGCAAGCCTGTGAAGGAAGCCGGCCCGTCGATCCCGGTCGAGATCCTCGGCCTGGACGGTACTCCGGAAGCCGGTGACGAGCTGTCCGTGGTTGCCGACGAGAAGAAAGCCCGTGAAGTTGCCCTGTTCCGTCAAGGCAAGTACCGCGAGGTCAAGCTGGCCCGTGCTCACGCCGGCAAGCTGGAAAACATCTTCGAGACCATGGGTCAGGAAGAGAAGAAAACCCTCAACATCGTTCTCAAGACCGATGTGCGTGGTTCTCTTGAAGCGCTGCAGGGTTCGCTCGGCGGCCTGGGCAACGACGAAGTGCAAGTGCGCGTGATTGGTGGTGGCGTCGGTGGTATCACCGAGAGCGATGCCAACCTGGCGCTGGCTTCGAATGCAGTACTGTTCGGCTTCAACGTGCGTGCCGATGCCGGTGCGCGCAAGATCGTCGAGCAGGAAGGTCTGGATATGCGTTACTACAACGTGATCTACGACATCATCGAAGACGTCAAGAAGGCCCTGACCGGCATGCTCGGCAGCGATGTTCGCGAGAACATCCTGGGTGTCGCCGAAGTACGTGACGTGTTCCGTTCGCCGAAGTTCGGCGCCATCGCTGGCTGTATGGTCATCGAGGGTACCGTGTACCGCAACCGTCCGATCCGCGTACTGCGCGATGACGTTGTGATCTTCGAAGGCGAGCTGGAATCGCTGCGTCGCTTCAAGGACGATGCTTCCGAAGTCCGTTCGGGCATGGAGTGCGGTATTGGCGTCAAGAGCTACAACGACGTCAAGGTCGGCGACAAGATCGAAGTCTTCGAGAAAGTCCAGGTGGCTCGTACCCTTTAAGGGCGAGCGAGCCGCAAGCGCCTGCTACAGGGCGGCTTGCGGTACCTCTTCAGGTAGCGCCCGGTCAGGCATTCGTCTGTCCGGGCGTTTGCCGCTTTAAGTTACAGGTAGCAAGAATGGCCAAAGAATATAGCCGTACCCAACGTATTGGCGATCAGATGCAGCGCGAGCTGGCCGAGCTGATCCGTCGCGAAGTCAAGGACCCGCGTGTCGGTCTGGTGACCATCACCGCCGTGGACGTAAGCCGTGACCTGGGCCATGCCAAGGTGTTCATCACCGTCATGGGCGAGGAAACCCCGGATGCCGTGCAGCAGTCGCTCAAGGCATTGAACAGTGCTGCCAGCTTCCTGCGGCTGCACCTGGGGCGTTCGATGCAACTGCGCAGCGTGCCGCAACTGCACTTCCATTTCGATGAAAGTGTCAGCCGTGGTGTGCACCTGTCGGCGCTGATCGAGCGTGCAGTGGCCGAAGACCGCCTGCACAAGGAAGCCGACGAGTCGGACACCAAGGAGTAAGTGGTGGCCCAGGTCAAACGTATCCGCCGCAATGTCAGCGGCATCATCCTGCTCGACAAGCCGCTGGGCTTCACTTCCAATGCCGCCTTGCAGAAGGTGCGTTGGCTGCTCAACGCGGAAAAGGCCGGCCACACCGGTAGCCTCGACCCGCTGGCGACCGGCGTGTTGCCGCTGTGCTTCGGTGAAGCGACCAAGTTTTCGCAGTACTTGCTCGATTCCGACAAGGGCTACGAAACCGTCATGCAGATGGGGCAGACTACCAACACCGGCGATGCCGAGGGTGAGGTGCTGCAGACCCGCGACGTGACCGTTGGTCGCGCCGACATCGAGGCGCTGCTGCCACGTTTTCGCGGCCCGATCAGCCAGATACCGCCGATGTACTCGGCGCTCAAGCGTGATGGCCAGCCGTTGTACAAACTGGCACGTGCAGGAGAGGTAGTGGAGCGCGAGGCGCGTTCTGTTACTATTAACCGCTTGGAGTTGCTCGAGTGCGAAGGCACCCGTGCACGGCTGAGCGTAGGATGCAGCAAAGGTACCTATATCCGCACGCTGGTGGAGGATATCGGTGAAGCCCTTGGTTGCGGCGCCTATGTCGCCGAGCTGCGCAGGACCCAGGCAGGGCCCTTTGCGCTGGCACAGACGGTCACCCTCGAGGAACTCGAACAGGCCCATGCCGAAGGTGGCAACGAAGCGCTCGACCGCTTCCTGATGCCATCGGACAGCGGGCTGCAGGACTGGCCGCTGGTCAGCCTGTCGGAACACAGTGCGTTCTACTGGCTGCATGGGCAGGCGGTACGCGCGCCGGACGCGCCACAATTTGGCATGGTCCGGGTACAGGATCACAATGCGCGCTTCATCGGTATCGGTGAAGTGAGCGAAGACGGGCGCATTGCGCCGCGTCGGCTGATTCGGTCGGAATGACCGAAACCGCGGGGCCAGGCAGTTGCCGAGCCCCACGGCATCAAGGGTGGCTGTCAGTAGGCACGGTCACACCTTTTTTATTAATACAGGGATTTGTCCCTGGCCTATTGGACCCCGCATGCGGGATCCGTTATCAGGAGAAGCCAAATGGCCCTCAGCGTTGAAGAAAAAGCTCAGATCGTTGCCGAATATCAGCAAGCCGCCGGCGATACCGGTAGCCCGGAAGTGCAGGTTGCTCTGCTGACCGCCAACATCAACAAGCTGCAAGGCCACTTCAAGGCCAACGATAAAGACCACCACTCCCGTCGTGGTCTGATCCGTATGGTCAACCAGCGTCGTAAGCTGCTGGATTACCTGAAGGGCAAAGACACCACTCGTTACAGCGCCCTGATCGGTCGCCTGGGCCTGCGTCGCTAATAGCGGCCTGGTCAGTGGTGTGCGTGGGGTGTCGCAGGCTTCGGCAGGGCTGTTTTGCAGCGCTGCCGTTGGACATGCCACGCGTATCTCCGAGGTTGGCAGCCTGGCTATGCTGAGCGGTTTTTCCGCTTGGTGCCAGGCTCCCAGCCTCGTGTTGTATCTGGACGGTCAATGGGGCCGATTCCCCGTTCTGCCCAAGAATTCGCAAGAAACCAGTTCCCCCAAGAGCCACTGAAAAAGGTAGGAAACCGTGAACCCGGTAATCAAGACTTTCCAGTTCGGTCAATCGACCGTCACTCTCGAAACGGGCCGTATTGCCCGTCAGGCAACCGGCGCCGTGCTGGTTACCGTCGACAACGACGTCACCGTGCTGGTGACTGTGGTAGGCGCCAAACAGGCTGATCCAGGCAAGGGTTTCTTCCCGCTGTCGGTTCACTACCAGGAAAAGACCTACGCCGCTGGCAAGATCCCAGGTGGCTTCTTCAAGCGTGAAGGCCGTCCTTCCGAGAAAGAGACGCTGACCTCGCGCCTGATCGACCGTCCGATCCGTCCGCTGTTCCCGGAAGGCTTCATGAACGAAGTGCAGGTCGTCTGCACCGTGGTTTCCACCAGCAAGAAGACTGATCCGGACATCGCTGCGATGATCGGTACCTCGGCTGCCCTGGCCATTTCCGGTATTCCGTTCGAAGGCCCGATCGGCGCTGCCCGCGTTGCCTTCCACGAAAGCACTGGCTACCTGCTGAACCCGACCTACGAGCAGCTGGCTGCCTCGAGCCTGGACATGGTCGTTGCCGGTACCTCCGATGCTGTACTGATGGTTGAGTCGGAAGCTCAAGAGCTGACCGAAGACCAGATGCTGGGTGCCGTACTGTTCGCCCACGACGAATTCCAGGCTGTTATCCAGGCTGTCAAAGAGCTGGCTGCCGAAGCTGGCAAGCCGACTTGGGACTGGAAACCTGCCGTTGCCAACACCGAGCTGTTCAATGCTATCCGCGCCGAGTTCGGCGAAGCGGTTTCGCAGGGTTACACCATCACCGTCAAAGCCGACCGCTACGCGCGTCTGGGTGAGCTGCGCGACCAGGCGGTTGCCAAGTTCTCCGGTGAAGAAGGCCAGCCTTCGGCTTCCGAAGTAAAAGACATCTTCGGCGAAATCGAATACCGCACCGTTCGCGAAAACATCGTCAACGGCAAGCCTCGTATCGACGGCCGCGACACCAAGACTGTACGCCCGCTGAACATCGAAGTGGGTGTGCTGCCAAAAACTCACGGTTCGGCACTGTTCACCCGTGGCGAAACCCAGGCCCTGGTCGTTGCGACCCTGGGTACTGCCCGTGATGCCCAGTTGCTGGACACCCTCGAAGGCGAGAAGAAAGACCCCTTCATGCTGCACTACAACTTCCCACCGTTCTCGGTAGGTGAGTGTGGCCGCATGGGCGGTGCTGGCCGTCGCGAAATCGGCCACGGCCGTCTGGCCCGCCGTTCGGTTCAGGCCATGCTGCCTGCTGCTGACGTGTTCCCGTACACCATCCGCGTGGTTTCGGAAATCACCGAATCCAACGGCTCCAGCTCCATGGCTTCGGTCTGCGGTGCATCCCTGGCCCTGATGGACGCCGGTGTGCCGATGAAGGCGCCGGTTGCCGGTATCGCCATGGGCCTGGTCAAGGAAGGCGACAAGTTCGCAGTCCTGACTGACATCCTGGGTGACGAAGACCACCTGGGCGACATGGACTTCAAGGTAGCCGGTACCGCCAAAGGCGTCACCGCGCTGCAGATGGACATCAAGATCAACGGCATCACCGAAGAGATCATGGAAATCGCCCTGGGCCAAGCCCTGGAAGCGCGCCTGAACATCCTCGGCCAGATGAACCAGATCATTGGCCAGTCGCGTACCGAACTGTCGGCCAACGCCCCGACCATGATCGCGATGAAGATCGACACGGACAAGATCCGCGACGTCATCGGTAAAGGCGGCGCCACCATTCGCGCCATCTGTGAAGAGACCAAGGCTTCGATCGACATCGAAGACGACGGCTCCATCAAGATCTTCGGCGAAACCAAGGAAGCGGCAGATGCTGCCAAGCAGCGCATCCTGGGCATCACCGCTGAGGCCGAGATCGGCAAGATCTACGTCGGCAAGGTTGAGCGCATTGTCGACTTCGGCGCCTTCGTCAACATCCTGCCTGGCAAGGACGGCCTGGTGCACATCTCCATGCTGAGCGATGCTCGCGTCGAGAAAGTCACCGACATCCTGAAAGAAGGCCAGGAAGTCGAAGTGTTGGTACTGGACGTGGACAACCGCGGCCGTATCAAGCTTTCGATCAAGGACGTTGCTGCGGCCAAGGCCTCGGGCGTCTAAGCGACACACGCTACAGAGAAAGGGCCCTTCGGGGCCTTTTTTCATGGGCGACGGGAACCTTTTGCGGACTTGCATCTTGCATGCAGGTTTACCGCGCTGATTGCAAAATGCACGACCATCGAAGTGATGGTCGCTTGCTAACTTATTGATTTAAAAGGAAATAATAGAAGTGGCAAAGCTGGCACAGCCCGTGCAACTACCTTCATACCTGCCGCCAGGACATACGGCGCAGACCTTTCGAAAAACAGGAGTGACCCACATGAAGAAGTTCGCCATTGCTGCCGCTACTGCTACCGCTCTGACCCTGACCATGGCTAACGGTGCATTCGCCGCTGAGCCAACCCAGGCTCCAGTCATGTTGGCGGCCAACACCGTTGACAACGCCAAGCAAGAGGGCTCCGACACTTGGATCACTACCAAGGTCAAAGCTGACCTGCTGACTGAAAAAGGTATCCCAGGCAGCGACATCAAAGTCGAGACCAGCCAAGGTGTTGTGTCCCTGTCTTCTGACGTGAAGGTTACCGAATCGCAGAAAGAAGAAGCGGTACGCATTACCAAGAACATCAAAGGCGTCAAGAGCGTGATGTCTGACGGCCTGAAAGCCGAATAAGGAATGTCCCGTCGGCCAAATGGATTTGGCCACCTCCATCAAAGCCCTGGCCCGTGCCAGGGCTTTGTCTTGCGCTCAATACACCGGGTTGCGCGCGATCACATCGCTTTCGAAGCATTCCTGCTCAAGGATCAGCGGTTCCACCAATGGCCGGCTGTCGCGAAAGTGCGCGGTCTGGGTATGCGCATCATACGCAGCATCATCGCGGTAGATTTCGTAGAGATAGATCAGCTCCGGGTCGACCCGATCCTGCGACACATCGAACACCAGGCAGCCTGGCTCACTCGCCACGGAAGCTGCGGCATTGACTTTGATTGCACTCAGGAACGCGTCGGCGCATCCAGGTTTCACTCGGGTCTTGATGAACAGGCTATACACAAATGGCTCCTTTTGTTTTAAATTCAATAATGAATTGTATACAAAAGTGGAGCTCCGCCAATGTCCGAATTGCCTGCACGCCCTGGCCGCCTGAATGGCCTGCGCCACATCGCCCTGCTGGTGCCCAACCTGGAAGAATGTGAACGCTTCTACGTCGATGTGCTGGGCATGGAAGTGCTGAATCGCGCCAATGAGGACCTGGTGTACCTCACCTGCGGTAACGACAACCTGTCGCTTGGGCGTGGGGCAGGAGCGGCCAACGGGTTACAGACCCTGGATCACTATGGATTCATTGTCGACAGCGTGGAGGAGTTGGAGGCCTGGTACCAGTACTTCAAGGCTCATGGCGTGACCTTGCTCGACCGGCCGTTCAATCATGGTGACGGCGCGCGTAGCTTCCACCTGCTGGACCCGGCTGGGAACAAGGTTCAACCGCTGTATCACCCGGCGGTGTCGGGGCAGCGGTTGGTTTGAAACCCGTGCTGGCCTCTTCGCGAGCACGCCCGCTCCCATAGGTATTGCGCAGGTCCGAGGTTGTGCGCCATCTCTGTGGGAGCGGGCGTGCCCGCGAAGAGGCCAGGCCTGCCAGAGGGGATTACTCGGCATCCAGGTGCATCGGCGTAATCACCCGCCCATCGCTTTCAGGCTGGCCCAGGCTGGTATCGATGAAATACACCCGGTCATCTTCCAGCTTGCCCTTGTCCACCAGGTAATCCTTGATACTGCTGGCCCGCTCCTGGCCCAGTGTACGCAGCAAGGCGGTACTCTCAGCCCATGACTTGATCACGGCTTCGCGCAGCTTGGTGGTGCGCTCGTCACGGCTCAGTTGCTCCCATTCTGCTGGCGGCTGCTTTTTCAGGCGGGTGCGGTAAATGCCTTCGAGCATCGCGGGCTTGTCGTCGTCGTCGATCACCAGCATCGAGGCATTGGCCGGCACCTTGTCACCCCGTCGCTGCAGGATCTTGTACCAGATAGTCTGGTACTCACGCTCCAGGCGCTTTTGGGCAATCAGCGGGCCATCGCTGGCCTGGGCGCTGGTGCCTTCGATTTCCAGGCGCAGTCCCGGGCGCTCTTTCAGCGCGGATGCCAGCTTGTCCAGGGACGCCTGGGCATCGCCGCTGAGTTCGCTGGAGCCCGGGGCGAACGCCACGTTGCCAAGGTCTTCCGAGCCGCCGCCGCTGATCAGCCCGCCAATGAATTTGAATGGTGCCTGCGCCGCGCGCAGTACCAGGTTGCGCAGGGTTTGCCAAACGATCGGCATCACGCTGAATTGCGGGTTGTTGAGGTCGCCAGACACCGGCAGCTCGATCGAGATCTTGCCCTCGGTATCCTTCAGCAATGCCACCGCCAGGCGGATCGGCAGGTCGACCGCATCCGGGCTGTCGACTTTCTCGCCCAGTTGCAGTTGTTCCACTACTACCTTGTTCTCGGCCTTGAGTTGACCGTTGGTGATCAAGTAGTGCAGGTCCAGGTTCAGCCGGCCCTTGCGGATGCGGAAGCCGGCGAACTTGCCGGAGTAGGGGGTCAACGTGGTCAGTTCGACGCGCTTGAAGCTGGTGGCAATGTCCAGACTGGCCAGCGGGTTGAACGGGTTGAGTGCGCCCTTGATGG
This sequence comes from Pseudomonas sp. yb_5, assembly GCF_043103865.1. Taxonomy (NCBI): domain Bacteria; kingdom Pseudomonadati; phylum Pseudomonadota; class Gammaproteobacteria; order Pseudomonadales; family Pseudomonadaceae; genus Pseudomonas; species Pseudomonas sp. yb_5. The sequence continues at coordinate 36,817 of NZ_JBICKE010000124.1, read as the reverse complement.
TAACCGGTGCGTAGCGGTCCACCTTGCCCTTGACGTCGACATTGGCCGGCAGCGGCTTGCGGTTGTCGATGGTGCCGATCTGGCCGTTGAGTTGCTGGATGGCCGTGGCGAAGTTGGGGGTAAGCGACAGGTCGGCAAAGTTGGCCGAGCCGTCCTTGATGTCGATCTGGCCGATGCGAATGCCGAGCGGCTTGCTGTTGCTGGCCGTGGGCGGCTTGGCCTGGCTGCTCGTCGGGGTGCCGGCCGGTTGGGGGATCAGCAGGTCATTGACGTTGGTGGTACGGTCTTCGTTGATGATGAAGCGTGCATAGGGCTGCAGCAGGGTCACCTTGTCGATCGACAGTGCATCGCCGTGCACGTAGGACAAGCCGTCCACGTTCACCTGCTGCCATTTGACGAAGTCGCGGCTCTTGATGGTGTCCAGCGTATGCAACTGGCTGACCTGCGCCTTGCCGGTAACATTGAAGGCCAGCGGCTCGGTGTTCTTCAGGTCGACCTTGAGGTCGCTGGAGAGCATGCCGCTGCGCAGCTCCAGCAGGATGAACGGGCTGATGTAGGCCTGGGCCACACGCAGGTCGATGTCGCGGGTGCTCACATCCAGCTTTGCCCATATCGGTGCCAGGTTGACCTGGCCTGCGGCCTGCAGCTTGCCTTGCTTACCCACACCTGTGTCGAGTTTGACGGTGAAGGGCGACTGGTTGAGGCTGTCGAAACCTTGCAGGTCGGCGTTGAGGGGGCCAATGTCCAACGTTACCGGTTCCTTCTGGCTGCGATCTGCCAGGTGCACCAGGTAATTGCGCAACTGCACGTCCTTGAGCAGCACTTGCCAAGGTTTGCTTGGCTCCTTGGCAGCTTTCTCTTCAGGCGTAGGTTCTGCGGCAGCCGGCTCGGCCTTTTCCTGGGGCGTGGCCTTGGCGGGTTGGCTGGCGAACAGCTTCTGCCAGTCGAGCTGGCCGTCTTTTTCCAGCGCCGCCCAGGTTTCGAGTTTTTCGCTGCGGACCTTGCCGACGGTGACCTGCTGTTTGACCAGATCGATGGAGGTTTCGCTAACCTCCAGGCTGGCCAGACGTACCAACGGTCGGCCATCCGGCGCCTTGATGGCGAATGGCGCGATGTGTACGGAGGCGTTATCCAGCAGCAGCTCGGTCTGTTTGGCGAGGTTGAGCGTGTAATGCGTATCGAGGTTGAACACGCCGTCTTCCAGCACCAGTGGCACGGCATCGCGCACGTAGGGCCAGAACAGCTTCATCTTGCCGTCAGTGACCTTCAGCGTGCCTTCGGAGGCGATCGGCGACAGGCTCAGGGTGCCCTTCCAGTCGATGTGTCCGCCGTTGGGGCCACTGGCCACCAAGGTCATGTCGGCGCTGTCGTTGGGCAGGGTGCTGAGGTTTTTCAGCTCCAGATTCATGTTGTCGTAGAGAAACTCGATCGGCTCGCTGGGGCGCAGGTCCTCGAAGTGCAGGTAGCCTTGGACGAGCTTGATGCTGCCAATACGCAGCGGGAACGGGTCGCTGGGCGGTTCTTCGGGTTTGGCTTCGCTGGCCGGTAGTTTGAACAACCCGGTCAGGTTGAGGGTACCGTCCTTGGCGAACCGCACTTCGTTGCGCGGTTTGTCGAGTTCCACCGCTTCCAGATGCAGGGCTTTGGTCCACAGGCTGTCGAGCGAGGCGTTAGCGTAAAGACGCTCGAAACCGACCTGCTCCTTGCCCGGTTCGCCGATCTGCAGGCCCCACAGCGTCAGCTCGAGGCTGAAGGGGTTGAGTTCGATCCGTTCGAGGTGGGCCGGCACGGTGGCGTATTGGGCCAACTGCTGGTTGGCGATGCGCAGTGCGACACCGGGAAGAATGAGAAAGCCGAGCAGGCTATACAGGGCTACCAGGGCCACGATTGCGCCAGCGGCGCGAGTCAATCCTTTGTACATGTGTCGCTTCGTCTGTCTAAGCAGGAGTGCTTGGAGTATGGCACGTTAAATCAGTTCCGCAGGGGCGACCTTTTTGCGCTCAATCAATGCCCATGCGCCGTTTGGCCCGGTGTGCCGAGCCGTCGCGCATTGCCCAGCGCAGGACGGGCGCGGTGCGTCGCAGGCCCAGGCGGATCAGGCGCTGCTGCAGGGGCCCGTGCTGCAGGCCGAGCATGGCCTGGGCCCAGCCGGGCAGCAAGTCGATACCCGCGTGCAGCATCAGTTTGCCAACCGGCTGTGCCAGGCGGCTGGGGGCAGGGGCGTCGAGCAGGATTCGTATCACCTCATGGCTGCGCGCATCACAGTGCAGCTGCGGGCGTATGTGTTGCAGATAGTCTTCAACTTGCTGGCACGAGCGCGGCACGTCACGGGCACCGAGGCGCTCGGCGATCAGGGCGATTTCGTTGTAATAGGCATCCTGCTCGGCGCGTGGCAGGTGTGGGTTGCGGTAACGCAGGTGGGCGGCTAGGAAACTGCTGACCTCCGCTACATGCACCCAGGTCAACAGGTCCGGGTCGCTGGCCGCATAGGGGCGGCCATCTGGTGCCGTGCCGGTGACCTGCAGGTGAATGGTGCGCACTTTGTCGATCAGCCACTCGGCATCGCCAGTGGCCCCGAAGGTGGTGCCGGAAATGAACTGGCTGGTACGGCGCAAGCGGCCGAGCAGGTCTTCACGGAAATTGGAGTGGTCCCACACACCGGCCAGGGCCAGTGGATGCAACAACTGCAGCATCAGCGCACTGATGCCACCGACCAGCATGCTCGGGAAGTCGCCATGTACCCGCCAGCTGATGCTGTGCGGGCCGAACAGGCCGGGGTCGCCCTTGGGCGATTCCAGGTCGAGCTGGCCGAGGGCCAGCCCAGTGAGGCTCATGACCTGGGTTTCGATGCGGCGACGAAGGGCTTCCATGGCGACCTGTTGTGCAGGGCGGCCATGATTGGCGGCCGCCGGTTACTGGTTGAGGCGTTTGTCGATCAGGCCCTGTACCACGCTTGGGTCGGCCAGGGTCGAGGTATCGCCCAGATTCTCCAGCTCGTTGCAGGCGATTTTGCGCAGTATACGCCGCATGATCTTGCCTGAGCGCGTCTTGGGAAGTGCTGGCGCCCACTGAATCAGCTCAGGCTTGGCGAAGCTGCCGATTTCCTTGCTGACCAGGGCCAGCAGCTCGGCCTTGAGTGCGTCATCCGGCGACACGCCATTCATGGTCGTGACGAAGGCGTAGACGCCCTGGCCCTTGAGGTCGTGGGGGTAGCCGACCACCGCGGCTTCGGCCACGCTGTCGTGCAGCACCAGTGCGCTTTCTACTTCTGCGGTGCCGATGCGGTGCCCGGAAACGTTGATCACATCGTCGATGCGCCCGGTGATCCAGTAGTCGCCATCGGCATCGCGGCGGGCACCGTCGCCGGTGAAGTAGTAGCCGGGCAGGGGCTTGAAGTAGGTATCGACCATCCGCTGGTGGTCGCCGTAGACACTGCGGATCTGCCCGGGCCAGCTGGCCTTGATCGCCAGCAGGCCGGCGCCGGGGCCTTCGATCAGTTTGCCTTTTTCATCCAGTAGCACCGGTTGCACGCCGAACATTGGCTGGGTGGCGCAGCCGGGTTTGAGCGACTGCGTGCCGGGCAGTGGGGTGAGCATGATGCCGCCGGTTTCGGTCTGCCACCAGGTATCCACAATCGGGCAGCGCTTCTGCCCGACCTCCTCGAAATACCATTCCCAGGCTTCCGGGTTGATCGGCTCACCGACGCTGCCCAGCAGGCGCAGGCTTTTGCGCGAGGTGCTCTGCAGCGGCGCAGAGCCCTCGCGCATCAGTGCGCGCAGGGCAGTCGGGGCGGTGTAGAAGATGTTCACCTGGTGCTTGTCCACCACCTGCCAGAAGCGCGAGGTGTCCGGGTAGTTGGGTACGCCTTCGAACATCAGCGAGATTGCGCCATTGGCCAGTGGGCCATAGACGATGTAGCTGTGGCCGGTCACCCAGCCGACGTCGGCGGTGCACCAGAACACCTCGCCGTCACGATAATCGAACACCACCTTGAAGGTCATCGTTGCCTGCAGCAGGTAGCCGCCGGTGGTATGCAACACCCCTTTGGGTTTGCCGGTACTGCCGGAGGTGTAGAGGATGAACAGCGGATCTTCGGCTTCCATCGGCTCAGGAGTGCAGTCGTCGCCGGCGGCCTTCGTCGCTTCGTGGTACCAGAGGTCGCGGCCCTCGACCCAGGCCACATCGCCGCCAGTGCGGCGCACCACCAAGACGCTACTGACCGCCGGGCAGTTGGCCAAGGCTTTGTCGACGTTCTGTTTCAGCGGGATGCGTTTGCCACCACGCACGCCTTCATCGGCGGTGATCACGGTGCGGCAGTCGGCATCGAGGATACGGTCTCGCAGGGCATCGGGGGAAAAACCGCCGAACACCACCGAGTGGATGGCGCCGATGCGGGTGCAGGCGAGCATGGCGAAGGCGGCCTCGGGGATCATTGGCATGTAGATGCACACCCGATCGCCTTTCTTCACACCACGCGCTTTCATTGCATTGGCCAGGCGGCAGACCTGACGGTGCAGTTCGCGGTAGGTGATGGCCTTGGAGTCCTTGGGGTCGTCGCCCTCCCACAGCAAGGCCGTTTGCTCGCCGCGCTGGGCCAGATGGCGGTCGATGCAGTTGTAGCTGACATTGAGTTGCGCGCCGTCGAACCAGCGGGCCTTGCCGGTCTTGAGGTCGCACTGCTGCACGGTCGACCAGGGCTTGATCCAGTCCAGACGTTTGGCTTGTTCTGCCCAGAACGTGTCAGGGTCTTCGACCGACTGGCGGTAGAGGCGGTGGTAGTCGTCGGTGCTGAGGGTGGCGGACTGGCTGACGGCCAGGGCCTTTGGGTAATTGCGGATATCGAACATGGCGGGTGGTCCTGCTCTTGTAAGGGGCGATGGACTGCAACGGCTATTCGATAAGACAGTGTAGCTGGGAGAGGTGTTCAACCTGGGCCGGCCTCTTCGCGGGTAAACCCGCTCCTACGAGGTAATGCATAGTCTCGTAGGAGCGGGTTTACCCGCGAAGAGGCCGGCACAAGCTTCGGATCAACCGCGGTGACGGCCGCGGAAGTAGTTGATCAGGCCCTGGGTGGAACCGTCTTCGGCGCTGTCTTCCAGGCTGCCGACCAGGCGCTGGTAAACGCCCTTGCCCAGTTCCTTGCCCAGCTCAACGCCCCACTGGTCGAACGCGTTGATACCCCATATAACGCTCTGGACGAACACCTTGTGCTCGTACATGGCCACCAGCGCACCTAGGCGGCGCGGGCTGATGCGCTCGACCACCAACGTGTTGCTCGGGCGGTTACCCGGGATCACCTTGTGCGGGGCCAGCTTTTCGATGTCCGTTTCGTTGAGGCCTTTGCCGCGCAATTCGGCTTCGGCTTCCTCGCGGGTCTTGCCCAGCATCAGCGCCTGGCTCTGCGACAGGCAGTTGGCGTACAGCCATTGGTGGTGGTCGGCCACCGGGTTGAAGCTCACCACCGGCACGATGAAATCGGCCGGAATCAGCTGGGTGCCCTGGTGCAGCAACTGGTGGTAGGCATGCTGGCCGTTGCAGCCCACGCCGCCCCAGATCACCGGCCCGGTGTCGGTCTTCACCGGGGTACCGTCTTGCAGCACGCTCTTGCCGTTGGATTCCATGTCCAACTGCTGCAGGTGCTTGGTGATGTTGCGCAGGTAGTGGTCGTACGGCAGGATCGCGTGGCTGTTCGCGTCCCAGAAGTTGCCATACCACACGCCCAACAGGGCCAGTAGCACCGGCATGTTCTTGTCGAACGGTGCGGTCTGGAAGTGCTGGTCCATGGTGTAGGCACCGGACAGCAGTTCCTTGAAGTTGGCAGTGCCGATGGCCAGGGCGATCGGCAGGCCGATGGCCGACCACAGTGAGTAGCGCCCGCCCACCCAATCCCACATCGGGAAGATGTTTTCTTCGCGGATACCGAACGCTACAGCAGCGGCCTTGTTGCTGGACACTGCAATGAAGTGGCGGTACAGCTCGGCTTCCGAGCCGCCTTGGGCCAGGTACCAGGTCCGCGCAGCCATGGCGTTTTTCAGCGTCTCGAGGGTGTTGAACGACTTCGACGAGACGATGAACAAGGTGGTTTCGGCGCGCAGGTTGGCCGACAGCTCGTGGAACTCACTGCCGTCGATGTTGGCCAGGTAGTGGCAGCGTACGCCGCGCTGGGCGTAGGGTAGCAGCGCTTCGGACACCAGCTCGGGGCCGAGGAACGAACCGCCAATACCAATGTTGACCACGTCGGTGATCGGCTTTTCGCTGTAGCCGCGCCACAGGCCATCGTGAATGCGGCCGACCAGTTCGGTGATCTGGTTGAGCACCTTGTGCACTTCCGGCATGACGTTCACGCCGTTTACATTGAGTTTGTCGCCTACGGGCCGACGCAAGGCGGTGTGCAGCACCGGGCGGCCTTCGGAGGCGTTGATGATCTCACCACCGAACATCGACTTGATGGCGTCCTGCAGGCCCACTTCATTGGCCAGGTTGACCAGCAGATCGCGGCTTTGCTCGGTGATCAGGTTTTTCGAGTAGTCGAGGAACAGGCCGCAAGCGCTAAGGGAAAACTGGTCGAAGCGCTTGGCATCGGCGGCGAAGGCTTCGCGCATGCTGAAGCTTTGCATGGCGTCGCGGTGTTTCTGAAGCGCCTGCCAGGCGGGCAGGGCCGTCACATCGTGGGGTGTACGGTAATACGCCATTGCGCGGGGTTCCCTTGGTGCGTGGTGAGGGCTTGGACACGGCAGCCATTGCCGGGTTCAGGCTGGCATCATTATAGGCAAAGGCCACGCGCTGGGAATGGCTAAGGAAGGGGGATTTTGGGGGGGCTTACAAGCAAGTCCGCCCCTACAGCTGAACGTGTAGGGGCGGGCTTGTCTGCGAATGGACTGCAAGGCAGCCCAAGACCATTATGCGGTCTTCTCTTCCACATGCAGGTAGAGGTTGTCGATCAACCGCGTGTTACCCAGGTAAGCCGCCGCAATCACCACCAGGTCTCGATCATCGATCACTGCCGGGCGCAGGCTTACGGCATGGCGTACTTCCAGGTAATCCGGACGGAAACCCGCTGCGCTCAGTTGTGCCTGGCCTTCAGCGACCAGCGCGGCAAAATCCCGCTGGCCACGGCCGATGCCCGCTGCAATGTGCTGCAGTGTGCGGTACAGCGCTGGCGCAGCAGTACGCTGCTCTGGCGTGAGGTAACCATTGCGCGATGACAGCGCCAAGCCATCCTCGGCACGCACGGTGGGTTCGCCGATGATCTGGATCGGCACGTTCAGGTCGCGCACCATGGCGCGGATCACCGCCAGCTGCTGATAGTCCTTCTCGCCGAACACGGCAAGGTCTGGCTGGACCATGTTGAACAGCTTGTTCACTACGGTGGCCACGCCTTCGAAATGCCCAGGTCGGCTGGCGCCGCACAGGCCTTCGGAAAGCTGGGGCACGCTGACGCGGGTTTGCACGCTCATGCCGTCGGGGTACATCTCTTCCACGGTGGGCGCGAACAGCAGGTTGCAGCCGGCCTGCACCAGGCGCTCCTGGTCGGCTGCCAGGGTGCGTGGGTATTTGTCGAGGTCTTCGTTGGCACCAAATTGCAGCGGGTTGACGAAGATGCTGGCGACCACGAAATCGGCGCGCTGCGCAGCCTTGGACACCAAGGCTGCATGGCCGCTGTGCAGGTTGCCCATGGTCGGCACAAAACCGATGCGTTTGCCTTCACCGCGAGCGCGGGCCACTGCCGCGCGCAGTTCGCGGACGGTCTTGACTGTATTCATGCACTGAACCCGTGTTCGCTGCCTGGGAAACTGACTTGCTTGACTGCCTCGACGTAAGCGACGAGGGCGCTGTGGATATCCGGTTGGCCCTGCATGAAGTTCTTCACGAACTTCGGTACCCGGCCGCTCAGCGACAGGCCGAGCATGTCGTGCAGTACCAGTACCTGGCCATCGGTGGCGCTGCCGGCGCCAATGCCGATTACCGGGATGCCTACGGCGTTGGTGATTTCCGCCGCCAGTTCGCTGGGTACGCATTCGAGCAGCAGCATGGCCGCACCGGCCTGCTCCAGGGCAATGGCGTCGGCGCGCATCTGCCGGGCCTGGGCTTCCTGGCGGCCCTGCACTTTGTAGCCGCCCAGCACGTTGACGGTTTGCGGGGTCAGGCCCATGTGCGCGCAGACTGGCACACCACGTTCGGCCAGCAAGCGGATGGTTTCGGCCAGCCAGGCTGCGCCTTCGATCTTGACCATGTGGGCGCCGGCCTGCATCAGTGTGGCGCTGTTGGCAAAGGCTTGCTCCGGAGTGGCATGGGCCATGAACGGCAGGTCGGTGAGGATCAGCGCGCCGTCGTTGCCGCGTTTGACGCTGGCGGTGTGGTAGGCCATGTCCGCCGTGGTTACTGGCAAGGTGCTGTCGTGGCCCTGCAGGACCATCCCCAGCGAGTCGCCCACCAGCAACACTTCAACGCCGGCCAGGCTGGCGGCCTTGGCGAAGGTCGCGTCGTAGCAGGTCAGCATGGTGATTTTTTCACCCTTGGCCTTGAAGCCGTTAAGGGTGGTAAGGGTTACTTCAGGCATGTAGGAAATTCCTCGTTCAGGCGCTGTAAAAAACGACTGCATTCAACGCGTGTAGTCATCTTCCGGAGCGGCACATCATCGCGCGTGATGTTCGGGCACAGGTCCGTCCGGGCCTAAATACGGGTATGCGGCACTTTGGTGCCACACGGGACGCCTATAGTCGTGAGCGAGGTGTGGGAAGTCAATCACCCTGTTACCGCATTGTTACGATCAGGGTGTTACTGGCGTTACCGAGTTGGCAATGCAGGCTGGAACGCCCGGTTTACAAGCGTTCCAGGCCGACGAACGGGCAGTCGTCAAGCAGTTGCGCGAGGATGCGGCCATCGGCCAGGCGGAAATCGCCCGGTACCAGTTCGGCCAACGGATACAGCACGAAGGGGCGGGCATGCATGTGGTAATGCGGCACTTTCAGGCGTGGCTGGTCGAGCACCTGGTCACCGAACAGCAGGATGTCCAAATCCAGCGTGCGGGGGCCCCAGCGCTCTTTGCGCACGCGGCCCTGGTCGTTTTCGATGGCCTGCAGCGCATCGAGCAATGCCAGTGGTGCCAGGGCGGTGTCCAGGGCGGCGACGGCATTGGTGTAGCGCGGTTGGCCGGGCAGCAGCGAATCGCTGGTGTACAGGGCCGAGGCAGCTACCAGGCGCGTGGCTTCGACCTGGTCGAGCGCCTGCAAGGCGCTACGCAACTGCTCGGCAGGGGCGTCCAGGTTGCTGCCCAGGCCTACGTAGGCACGAATGGTCACTCGAACGCCTCGTCACCACTGCGCTTGCGTTTGCTGCCGCTGCGCTTGCGTTTGCGCGGGCCGGCGCTTTCGTCACGGCTGCCAAGCTCGCGGATCATCTCGCGGCGCTCGCTGTCGTTTGCGTCCTGGTAATCGGTCCACCACTGGCCCAGGTCGTCGGTCTCTTCCCCGGCGCTTTCACGCAGCAGCAGGAAGTCGTAACCGGCGCGGAAACGCGGGTTGTCCAGCAGCATGTCGGCGCGCTTGCCGCTGCGGCGCGGCAGGCGCTCCTGCATGTCCCAGATCTCGCGGATCGGCAGAGTGAAACGCTTGGGGATGGCAATGCGCGCGCACTGCTCGGCGATCAGGTCGTGGGCCGCACCGTTCATGGCCGGGATCGGCGGCACGCCTTGGTTCTGCAGGTGCAGCACACGGGCCGGCAAAGCAGGCCAGAGCAGAGCAGCGAACAGGAAGGCTGGTGTCACCGGCTTGCCCTGTTTCACGCGCAGGTCGGTGTTGTTCAGCGCCTGGCTGATCAGCGTGTGGGTGTAGGTCGGCCGCTCGTCCAGCGCTTGGGCACTGGCCGGGAACAGCGGTTCGAACAACTCCAGATCGACCAGCATTTCGAAGGCCATGGCACCTTGGCCGCTGAGGAACAGCTTGAGGCATTCCTCGAACAGGCGTGCGGGTGGAATCTCGCGCAGCATCGGGGCCAGACCGCGGATCGGCAGGAAGGTGTGCTTTTCGATGCCAAAGTCGAGCTTGGCGGCAAAGCGCACCGCGCGCAGCATGCGCACCGGGTCTTCCTGGTAGCGGTGGGTCGGGTCCCCGATCAGCCGCAGCAGGCGATTGCGCACGTCGTGCACACCGTTGGCGTAATCGAGAATGCGTTCGCTGACCGGATCGTAGTACAGGGCGTTGATGGTGAAATCGCGGCGCTGCGCGTCCTCTTCCAGGGTGCCGTACACGTTGTCTCGCAGAATGCGACCACTGGCGTTATGCGACGAACGGTGGGCATCGCCCTGGTCGTCCTCGGAGTGGTGGGCGCGGAAGGTGGCGACTTCAATGATCTCACGGCCGAAATGCACGTGGACCAATTTGAAGCGGCGACCAATGATGCGGGCGTTGCGGAACTCGGCACGGACCTGTTCGGGGGTGGCACTGGTGGCCACGTCGAAGTCCTTCGGCGTGATGCCCAGCATCAGGTCGCGGACACAGCCACCGACCAGGTAAGCCTGGTAGCCGGCGCTTTGCAGGCGCTCCACGATGTTAACCGCATGACGGCTGAACTGGTGGCGCTGCAGCGAGTGCTGGCTCTTGTTGATCACCTCGGGCGTGGTGCGCCTGTGGTGCGGGCCCGGTACGGGCGGGCGGAAAGACTGGAACAGCTTCTTCAGCATGGGATGCACTGTGTGAAGGAATGTTCGGCCAAGAATAGGAGAATGGCCGCATGATGGGCGGGGATTCTAGCATTTACTCGGGGAATGGTGTAGGCGGGTAGCAGGATGCCTGCCAGAAGGGTAGAAATGACAAGGGGAGCCTAAGCTCCCCAAGAAGTCATTGCGTGCTCTTATTGTTTTTTTGCTGGGCTTCTTGTTTTTGTTGAGCGCCCTGTCCACAAATCTCGAAACTTGTGGACGACCCCCAAACCGGGGGTAAAGAGCAAACGGATTGCTTTGGCCGCTGATGACACGTTGATCTGTCGATCCAACCAGTTCAGGCGCTGCTTTTTAGTGCAGTTTTTGTTGTTCTCTGCCTGGTTGTGGGGCAAGCCCCAAACACGCATCCTCTCCAAAAGAATCAGTTAGCTGCGCCTCCGCCATCTTGTTTTTATTGTGCGTGAGCCGTTTCGTCTTGTTCTTATTATGAGTTGCAGTGCTTGTTATTGTTCTTGTACCAAAGATATAGCAGGTGCCGTGCCAACTTTTGAAAGCCCAGCAAAATCAGGGGTTTGAGCGGGTTTTGCAATTCTTGGCAGGTCGAAAAGGTCGGGATTTCGTTACCGTACGCCTCGGGGACTGTTACGGCGGAAGGCTGGGGTAACAGATTTTTACGGGAGGTGATGTGTTACCTGCGGGGCGCCGTGACACGTTCTGCGCCTGTGAGACCTAGCGCCGCCCGCGCGGCGCTTCGCGGCTAAAGCCGCTCCTACATTTGTCCGGTCCAATTTTTTCTGTGGGATTTGCGCGCGAATGCCTTGGCGCATGGCTCGAGATTGCGTCGTACAACAAGGCGGTCGTGCGCGCGTGGCACAGGAGGGACTGGCCCGAAACAAATGTAGGAGCGGCTTTAGCCGCGAAGCGCCGCGCGGGCGGCGCTCGATCTCACCGACGCCGCATAGGCTACGGCGTGCGGTGCGCAGGTGGGTTATTCGCTGGTAGCGTTGCTCTTGCGCCGTGGGATGCCCAGGCGTTGGCGGCGTTCCCACAGGCACTTGCGGCTGACGCCGAGCTTGCGTGCCAGTTCGGTCTCGGTCATGTGGTCCTGGTGTTCAAGCACGAAGTGCTGGAAGTAGTCTTCCAGCGACAGGTCTTCGGTCGGCTCGTGGCTCGCATTGGCCGCGCTGGACACCACCAGGGCATTGTCGAGGATGTCGTCCTCTTCCAGGTCGCTCAGCTCGATGTCGATGCCAAGCAGCTCGGCGGAAATTTCTGCGCTCTCGCTGAGGATCACCGCGCGCTCCACGGCGTTCTCCAGTTCACGCACGTTACCGGGCCAGCTGTAGTGACGAATGGCTTGCTCGGCCTCGGCCGAGAAGTGCAGGTCGTCGCGGCCGATGCGAGCGCTCTGGCGGGCGAGGAAGACGCTGGCGATCTCGTTGACGTCGCTGCCACGCTCGCGCAGGGCCGGCAGCTTCAGGGCAATGACGTGCAGGCGGTAATACAGGTCTTCACGGAACTGGCCGGCCTTGGCCAGGTTTTTCAGGTCGCGGTGGGTCGCGGCGATCAGGCGCACATCGACCTTTTGCGACTGCACCGAACCTACCCGGCGTATCTCGCCTTCCTGCAGCACACGTAGCAGGCGAGCCTGGGCTTCCAGCGGCAGTTCGCCAATCTCATCGAGGAACAACGTGCCGCCATCGGCGGCCTCCACCAAGCCGGCGCGCCCGGCGCTGGCGCCAGTGAACGCGCCTTTTTCGTGGCCGAACAGTTCGGATTCGATCAGCGTTTCGGGGATGGCTGCGCAGTTCACCGAGATCATCGGTGCCTTGGCCCGGCGAGACAGGTTGTGCAGGGCGCGGGCCACCAGCTCTTTACCTGTGCCCGACTCGCCCTGGATCAGCACATTGGAGTCGGTAGGCGCGACTTTGCGGATCTTGCTGTACATGTCCTGCATGGGCTGGCACGAGCCGATGATGCCGATTTCGCCATTGGCCGTTGCTGCGCTGCCTTTGTCGGACGCTGCAACCTTGCCATTGCTGGCGCGTGGCTCGGCAGGTGGTGCCGCAGCCGGGGCGTTTTGCCGGTCGCGCAGAATACGCGCCACTGCCTGCAGCATCTCGTCATGGTCGAAGGGCTTGGCGATGTAGTCCACCGCGCCCATTTTCATCGAGTCCACCGCTGAGCGCAGGCTGGCGTAACTGGTCATGATCAGCACCGGGGTGCCTTGGCCGAGCTTGATCAGCTCGGTGCCGGGTGCGCCTGGCAGGCGCAGGTCGCTGACGATGAGGTCGAAAGTGGCAATGCTGAAGCGTTCCTGGGCTTCCTGCACCGAGCCGGCCTCGCTGACCTGGTACTGGTTCCGCTCAAGCAGACGACGCAAGGCCGAGCGGATGATGGTTTCGTCTTCGACGATCAGAATGTGCGGCATTGATTCAATTCTCTCGACGGTCTCGAATTTCAGGGGACGTCGCTACGACATGCCGGGGCAGGGTCACGCGGATCCGGGTGCCACGTTGCCGTTCGATATCGGCCGGGCTGTCGATGGTGATTTGCCCATAATGCTCTTCCACGATGGAATAGACCAGAGCGAGCCCCAGTCCGGTTCCTTCGCCCGGGTCCTTGGTGGTGAAGAAGGGTTCGAACAGGCGGTCCATGATGGTCTTCGGAATCCCGCTGCCTTCGTCTTCGACGATCAGGTCGACGGTGTGCTCGTTAACCTCGCTGCGCACGCGCACGGCGCTGCCGGGCGGCGAGGCATCGCGGGCGTTGGAGAGCAGGTTGATCAGTACCTGGGCCAGGCGCTGCGGGTCACCTTCGGCCCAGTGGTCCGGGTCGCAAAGGTTGAAGAACTGTACTTCGAAATTGCGCCGGTTCAACGCCAGCAGACCGATGGCATCTTGTGCCACTTCGGCCAGGCACACAGGCTCCTCGCTGTTCTGGTGGCTGCCGCCGGCATGGGCGAAGCTCATCAGCGACTGGACGATGCGCGATACGCGCTTGGTCTGGTCAAGGATCTGGCTGGACAACTCGATGATTTCGCCATCGTCTTCGCGTTCCTCGCGCAGGTTTTGCGCCAGGCAGGCGATACCGGTGATCGGGTTGCCGATTTCGTGGGCCACGCCGGCGGCCAGGCGGCCGATGCTGGCCAGGCGCTCGGAGTGCACCAGCTTGTCTTCCAGTGCCTGGGTTTCGGTAAGGTCTTCCACCAGCAGTACCAACCCGCTGTTACCGGGGGCCAGTGGCTCGTCGATGGCTGCCTTGTGCAGGTTCAGCCAGCGCGGCTGGCCGTCCAGCGCCAGGCGCTGCTTGTGCAGGTGCTCGTCGGGCACGTTGATGAAGCCTTGCAGCAGGCCGCGCCAAGGCTCGTCGATGGTGACCAGACGCGAGCCGACCACATGCTTGGCGGCGATGCCGGTGAGCTCTTCCATGGCCTTGTTCCACATCAGGATTTCCTGGTCCTTGGCCAGCGAGCAGACGCCCATGGGCAACTCCTGCAGGGTCTGGCGATGGTAGCGGCGCAGGGCATCGAGTTCGGCGGCCAGCCCGGTCAGGCGCGAGTGGTAGTCCTCCAGGCGGCTTTCGATGAAGTGGATGTCTTCGGTCACGTAGTTTTCGTTACCGGACTTGTACGGCAGGAAAGTCTCGACCATGTCCTGGGCCACGCTCGGCCCCATCAGGCCGGACAGGTTGGCCTCGATGCGGTCGCGCAGGCGGCGCAGGGCATAGGGGCGGCGTTCGTCGAACGGCAGGTAGAGATCGCGTAGCGCTTGCTCCACTTCCTTTTGCGCGGCCTTGGCGCCCAGCGGCTTGGCCAGCTGGGTGGCGAACTCCTGCGGCGAAGCGGCATGCAGTTCGCGGCGTTGCGGGCGGCGCACGTTATCCACGGCACAGGCTTCGGCCGCGCTGACCTCTTCGTTGCTGGCGTTGGTGAACAGCGAGATCAGGGTGAACAGCAGCACGTTGGCCGCCAGCGAGGCGATGGCTGCCATGTGCCAGCTGGTATCGTCCAGCACATAGATCATGTCCAGCAGCGGGATGTAGAAGCCCTGCAAGTTGCCGAGAAGCGGCAGCAGCATGGTCACCATCCACACCAGGGTGCCGGCCAGCAGCCCGGCGATGAAACCGCGGCGGTTGGCGGTTGGCCAGTAGAGCACCGACAGCACCCCAGGCAGGAACTGCAAGGTGGCGACGAAAGCGACGATGCCCAGGTTGGCCAGGCTCTGGTGGTAGTTCTGGCTCAGGTAGAACATGAAGCCGGCGGTGATGATGGCGACGATCAGTGCACGGCGGGTCCACTTCAGCCAACGGTAGATGTTGCCCTCGGCCGGGGGCTGGTAAAGCGGCAGCACCAGATGGTTAAGGGCCATGCCCGACAGCGCCAGGGTGGTGACGATGATCAGGCCGCTGGCTGCCGACAGGCCGCCAATGTAGGCCAGCAGTGCCAATGCCTGGTTGTTGGCGGCGATGCCCAGGCCCAGGGTGAAGTACTCGGGGTTGGTGCTGGCGCCCAGACGCAGGCCGGCCCACAGCACCAGCGGCACGGCAAGACTCATCAGCAGCAGGAACAGCGGCAGGCCCCAACTGGCGCTGACCAGCGAGCGCGGGTTGAGGTTTTCGGTAAAGGCCATGTGGTACATGTGCGGCATGACGATGGCCGAGGCGAAGAACACCAGCAGCAGGGTACGCCATGGGCCTTCCTGCAGGGGTGTGTGCAGGGCGGCAAGGGCGGTCTGGTTCTGCAACAGCCAGACTTCCAGCTCGTGCGGGCCGCCGAATACGCCATACAAGGCATACAGGCCGATACCGCCCAGGGCCAGCAGTTTGATCACCGACTCGAAGGCGATGGCGAATACCAACCCCTCATGTTTTTCGCGCGTGGCGATGTGCCGCGAGCCGAAGAAGATGGTGAACAGAATGATCAGCGTGCAAAAGGCAAAGGCCACCCGGGCCTTGACCGGTTCACCGGTAAGGATGCTTATCGAGTCGGCCACCGCCTGGATCTGCAGGGCCAGCAACGGCAGCACGCCAATCAGCATGATGATGGTGGTCAAGGCTCCGGCCCAGGTACTGCGGAAGCGGAAGGCCAGCAGGTCGGCCAGCGATGACAGCTGGTAGGTGCGGGTGATCTTGAGGATCGGGTAGAGCAGCACCGGCGCCAGCAGGAATGCGCCAGACACCCCCAGGTAACAGGCAAGGAAGCCGTAACCATACTGGTAGGCCAGGCCAACCGAGCCATAGAAAGCCCAGGCACTGGCGTAAACGCCCAGCGACAGGGTGTAGGTAAGTGGGTGGCGAATGATCGAACGCGGGATCAGCCCACGCTCGCTGATCCAGGCCACGCCGAACAGCACCATGAGGTACCCGGCGCTGATCAGGATCATCTGGGTCAGGCTAAAGCTCATCGGCATCTCGTTGGCTCTGCAGGATGAAGGTGACGACGATCAGGATCAGCCAGAGCAGGTAGGGGCGGTACCAGGCTCCGGTCGGTTCGATCCACCAGTCCATGATGGCCGGGGAGAACAGGTAGATCCCCACGACCAGAAGCAGGACCAAACGATAGATGTACATGCTGGCCTCGATGGTTGGGCGCTGCGGGCTTGAACTTATTATTGGCGCAAATGGCAGGGGGGATGCTAGCGGGAATCCACAGCGTTAGCCAAGGGTTTGAATTTACTGGGCTTTTGTTTTTGAGAGGAGGAATGAATGTGCCGGCCTCTTCGCGGGTGAACCCACTCCTACAGGTAAAGCGTTGCCTCTAGGTTTATTGAGGACCCTGTGGGAGCGGGCGCGCCCGCGAAGAGACCGGTAAAGGTTCAGCGCAAATCAGCCTCCGGCACCGTGGTCCGCTGCGCGATCGCTTCTGGCCGCCACTGCGTGCGCGCGACTGCCAGCACCTCTGCCGGCGTAGCCAACAGCAGTTCCGGGTCCGTCTCCTGCCCCAGCGCCCGCAATGCCCGCAACAGCAGGGGGGTAGCATGCTCCGCCTGCAGTGGCGGGGAACGGTACGACTTGCCCAGCTTGTGCCCATCTGGCTGCACGATCAGCGGAATATGCAGGTAACGCGGCTGTGAGAAGCCCAACAGTTCCTGCAGGTACAGCTGGCGCGGGGTATTGTCGAGCAGGTCGGCGCCACGCACGATGTCGGTAACACCCTGCCAGGCATCGTCCAGCACCACGGCCAGCTGGTAGGCGTACAACCCGTCACGACGCTGGATGACGAAATCGCCCACCTCACGCCCCAGGTGTTGCTGGTACTCACCCTGCACTCGATCGGTAAAGCGGTAGATCAGCTCCGGCACCCGCAAGCGGATGGCCGCCCCTTCACGGGCATGCCCGGCGTCGCGGCAAAAGCCTGGGTAGATGCCGTTGTAGCTTTCCAGCTGCTTGCGCGAGCAGGTGCATGCGTACGCCAGGCCCATGTTGAACAGGCGGTCTACCACGGCGGCATAGGCATCGTGGCGCTGGCTCTGGAATACCACCTCGCCATCCCATTGCAGGCCGTAACGTTCCAGCGTCTGGAGGATGGCATCGCGCGCGCCGGGCATTTCCCGGGGCGGGTCGGTGTCTTCCATGCGCAGCAGCCAGCGGCCGTTGACGGCGCGGGCATCGAGCCAGGAGGCGAGGGCGGCGACCAGCGAGCCGAAGTGCAGGAAGCCGCTGGGGGTGGGGGCGAAGCGCCCGATGTAGCTGGAGTCGGTCATGGTCAGGCTGGGTATATAAATGAAACGGGGCGCATGATGCGCCCCGTTCAGGTGGAAGAAAGATCAGCCTTTGCCGACCGTTTTTTCCTTTTTCTCGGCAATTTCCTTGCAGTCGAAGCACAGGTCGGCGGTCGGGCGGGCTTCCAGGCGGCGCAAGCCGATCTCGATGCCGCACGACTCGCACCAGCCGTACTCCTCGTCCTGAATCTTCTGCAGGGTTTTATCGATCTTCTTGATCAGCTTGCGCTCGCGGTCGCGGTTGCGCAGTTCGAGGGCGAATTCCTCTTCCTGGGATGCGCGGTCTGCGGGATCTGCGAAGTTGGCTGCCTCTTCTTTCATATGGTCAACGGTCTTGTCGACGCCGACCATCAGCTCTTGCTTCCAGCCAGTGAGGATCTTGGTGAAGTGCTTGCGCATGGGCTCACCCATGTACTCCTCACCCTTGGTCTCCTGATAGGGTGCAACCCCATAAAGATTCTGGTTGGCTTTTTGCTTTTCTAGGGTGGACATGAATAGACCGCCTCTCACTCATCTGATCCAATGCGCAGGATGCTCCATCTCCGGCGACCGCCGGCCCTGCGACTGCGAGCCGCCGAACTTACCAGATAGATCGGGGGTGCGCTACCCCGCCCGATCCTGCTAATTGACACTGGCCTGAGCGGTACGTTCGGTGGTGTGCAGAGGTAGAATCTCCAGTTTAGACCCAATTGAGAGAAGGTCATGGCCCAACCCTACAGTGCGCGCAGCCGCGCCATCGAACCTTTCCACGTCATGGCGCTGCTGGCCCGTGCCAACGAGCTGCAGGCGGCCGGGCACGATGTGATTCACCTGGAAATCGGCGAGCCGGACTTCACCACGGCTGCCCCCATCGTCGCTGCCGGCCAGGCCGCGCTGGCCGCCGGGCACACTCGCTACACCGCCGCACGCGGTCTGCCGGCACTGCGTGAGGCAATTGCCGGCTTTTATGGGCAGCGCTATGGCCTGAATATCGACCCGGAGCGCATCCTTATTACCCCGGGTGGCTCCGGCGCGCTGCTGCTGGCCAGCAGCCTGCTGGTGGACCCGGGCAAGCACTGGCTGCTGGCCGATCCGGGTTACCCGTGCAACCGCCACTTCCTGCGCCTGGTCGAGGGCGGGGCCCAATTGGTACCGGTGGGCCCGGACGTGAATTACCAACTGACTGCCGACCTGGTTGAGCGCTACTGGGACAAGGACACCGTCGGCGCCCTGGTCGCTTCGCCGGCTAACCCGACCGGAACCGTGCTGGGGCGCGAAGCGTTGGCCCGTCTGGCTAAATCCACCCATGAGCGGCATGGTCATCTGGTGGTGGACGAGATCTACCACGGCCTCACCTACGGCATCGACGCGCCAAGCGTGCTGGAAGTCGACGACTCGGCATTTGTCCTGAATAGTTTTTCCAAGTATTTCGGCATGACCGGTTGGCGCCTTGGCTGGCTGGTGGCCCCGCCCGGTGCGGTGGCCGACCTGGAGAAACTGGCGCAGAACCTGTACATCAGTGCGCCGAGCATGGCCCAACATGCCGCGCTGGCCTGTTTCCAGCCCGAGGCGCTGGCCATTTTCGAAGAGCGCCGCGCCGAATTCGCCCGCCGTCGCGACTACCTGCTGCCCGCCCTGCGTGAACTGGGTTTCCGCATTGCCGTCGAGCCGCAAGGCGCGTTCTACCTGTATGCCGATATCAGCGCTTTTGGCGGTGACGCGTTCGCATTCTGCCGACACTTCCTGGAAACCGAGCACGTGGCGTTCACGCCGGGCCTGGACTTTGGTCGCCACCTGGCCGGGCACCATGTGCGCTTCGCTTATACCCAGAGCCTGCCGCGCCTGGAAGAAGCGGTGCAGCGCATTGCCCGTGGCCTGCAGAGCTGGCAAGGCTGATGCGTTTCTCTCCGTCACTCGAGCAGGGCCGCCTGCTGCGTCGCTACAAGCGCTTTCTGGCCGATATCGAACTGGCCAGCGGCGAGCAGATGACTATCCACTGCCCGAATACCGGCTCCATGCTTAACTGCATGCGTGAAGGTGGGCAGGTGTGGTTCAGCCGCTCCAACGACCCCAAGCGCAAGCTGCCAGGCACCTGGGAAATCAGCGAAACCCCCCAGGGGCGGTTGGCCTGCGTGAATACCGGGCGGGCAAATGCGTTGGTCGAAGAGGCCCTGCGCGCCGGCACTATCACTGAACTGGCCGGCTTCACTGCACTCAGGCGCGAAGTGGCCTATGGCGAGGAAGGCAGCCGTATCGACTTTCGCCTGGAGTTCGAGGGTGCCCCGGCCTATGTCGAGGTCAAAAGTGTGACGCTGGGCTACCCCGACACTGCTGTTGCGGCCTTCCCCGACGCGGTGACTCAGCGCGGTGCGAAACACCTGCGCGAGCTGGCAGCGCTGGCCCGGCAGGGCGTGCGGGCCGTGCAGCTGTATTGCGTGAACCTGACCGGTATCGACGCTGTGCGCCCGGCCGAGGAAATCGATATGGCCTACGCCCAGGCGCTGCGCGCTGCAGTAGCGGACGGGGTGGAGGTGCTGGCCTATGGCACCCGGCTGGACGCCGAGGGTATCGTCATTGATCGCCGCTTGCCGGTGCTGCTTACCCCTTGAACCAGATGCCCTGGCTGTCTTCGTGGCAGCCCAGGGGCTGCAGTTGCTCACCCTCGCAGGGCCCTGCCACGCATTCGCCGCTTTCTATCAGGAACAGCGCACCGTGATGGGCGCAGTGGATGAGGCTGGCGCTGTCATCCAGAAACGCGTCGTCTGCCCAGTTCAGTGGGATGTCCCGGTGCGGGCAGCGGTTGCGGTACAGGTACACCTGACCTTGGCGACGCACGCCGAACAGTTCGAGGCCGTCTACGCTGAAGGCGCGGCTTTGGCCCTCGGCCAGGCTGAGGGATGGACAAAGGAAGTGCATGGCAAGGATGGCTCGTGAGACACGTGATGGCTTGACGCTCCAATGCGAATAATTATCAAATTGCCCGCATTCGCTGCGCCCGGCTGTATATGGTGCGCAGTTCCGCCGCTCGCCACAAGGCGTGCAGCCCGTCTTCAGAAGGAACCCGATGATGCGCCGTCCAGCTGCTTTTCTCGCTTTGTGTGCAAGCCTTGTGCTCTCAACCCAAGCCTTGGCAGCCGAACTGCCGCAACGCTGGGTCAGTGCTGGTGGCGCCTTGAGCGAGTGGATAACCGCATTGGGCGGCGAAGCACGCCTGGTCGGTGTGGACACTACCAGTCAGCACCCGGCCTCGTTGAAGTCGTTGCCCAGTGTGGGTTATCAACGACAGCTGTCGGCCGAAGGCATTCTCAGCTTGCGCCCGGATGTGCTGGTGGGCACCGAGGAAATGGGACCGCCGCCGGTACTGGCGCAAATCCGCAAGGCCGGCGTGCGGGTCGAGTTGTTCTCCAGCAAGGCCGAGCTGCCGGCAGTAGATGAAAACCTCAGGCACCTGGGGCAGTTGCTCGGTGCAGAGCAGCAAGCGTCCGCGCTTGTAGCTGACTACCGCCAGCGGCTCGATGCGTTGCATGTCAACGTCAAGCTGGCCCAGGCCGGGGAGCAGGCTCCTGGGGTGTTGCTGCTGGTCGGTCATGCCGGGGCCAAGCCGCTGATTGCCGGGCAAGGCACTGCCGGTGACTGGCTGCTGGGCCAGGCGGGTGGGCGAAACCTGGCCGCGCACCAGGGCTACAAGAACTTCTCCAACGAAGCCTTGGCGGCGCTTGACCCGGATGTGATCGTGTTTTCCGACCGGGCGCTGGCCGGTGAGCAGGCCTTGCAGGCGCTGTTGAAAGAAAACCCCGCGCTGGCTGCCTCGCGGGCCGTGCGTGAGAAACGCCTGGTCTCACTGGACCCGACGCTGTTGGTCGGCGGGCTCGGGCCTCGGCTACCGGCGACCTTGCAGTCGTTGGCAGCCACCTTCTACCCGGCTGCTCAGGCCAGCTTCGCACAATGAAACAACGGGTCCAGTCACGTACGTTGTTCATTAGCCTGAGCCTGTTGTGCCTGTTGGCGATCTGGCTGTCACTGGCGCTGGGGCCAGTCAGCCTGCCAATGCTCGATACGCTGCGCGCTGGGCTGCGTCTTTTGGGATTGCCTGTTTCCGAAGATGGCCTGCAGCAGGCCGAGATGATCCTTGGCCAGATCCGCCTGCCGCGCACCCTGTTGGGGTTGGCGGTGGGCGCGGTGCTGGCGCTGTCCGGGGTGGCCATGCAGGGGCTGTTCCGCAACCCGCTGGCTGACCCCGGGCTGGTAGGCGTTGCCGCCGGTGCCGCAGTAGGGGCAGCGGTTGCCATAGTTGGCGGCGCCTGGTTTGGTGGCATGCCGGATGCCTTCGCGCCTTATCTGCTGTCGTTCTGCGCTTTTGTCGGCGGGCTTGGGGTCACTGCGCTGGTCTACCGCCTGGGGCGCCGCGATGGCCAGACCAACGTCGCCACGATGCTATTGGCTGGCGTGGCCATGACCGCGCTAGGTGGCGCGGCCGTGGGGTTGTTCTCTTACCTGGCCGATGATGCCACCTTGCGTACGCTGACATTCTGGAACCTTGGCAGCCTCAATGGCGCCAGCTATGAGCGGCTGTGGCCATTGTTGCTGGTGGCGGTAGCGGTGGCGGTGTGGCTGCCACGCCGGGCCAAGGCGCTGAATGCCCTGTTGCTGGGGGAGTCGGAGGCACGTCACCTGGGCGTTGACGTGGAGCGGCTCAAGCGTGAGTTGGTGTTCTGCACGGCGCTGGGGGTGGGGGCTGCAGTGGCTGCAGCCGGGTTGATCGGCTTCATCGGCCTGGTAGTGCCGCACCTGGTACGCCTCCTGGCCGGGCCCGATCACCGTGTGGTGCTGCCAGCCTCGCTGCTGGCCGGCGGTGTGCTGATGTTGTTCGCCGACTTGGCGGCGCGGCTGCTGCTGGCGCCTGCCGAGCTGCCGATTGGTATCGTTACGGCCTTCATCGGTGCGCCGTTCTTCCTGTTCCTGCTGATGCGAGGGCGCGGCTGATGTTGCAAGTAGAGGGCCTGTATCTGTGCAGGGGCAGCAATGAGGTACTGCACGACATTCACCTGCAGTTGCCTCCGGGGCAGGTCGTGGGTGTGCTTGGTCCCAACGGTGCCGGCAAGAGCAGCCTGCTGAGTGTGCTTTGCGGTGAACTGGCGCCCGACCGTGGGCGGGTGACGCTGCAGGACCGCCCCCTGGCCGATTGGGCCGGGCAGGAACGGGCAAGGCGCCTGGCAGTGCTGCCACAGGTGTCCAGCCTGGGTTTCTCGTTTCGGGTCGAGGAAGTGGTGGGCATGGGGCGCATGCCTCATGGCACCGGTCAGCGACGCGACGCGGAAATTGTCGAAGCGGCGTTGCGGGCGGCAGATGCCTGGCACCTGGTAGAGCGCAGTTACCTGGCGCTTTCCGGTGGCGAGCGGCAACGGGTACACCTTGCCCGCGTGCTGGCGCAGCTATGGCCGGGCGAGGAAGGTGCCACTTTGCTGCTCGACGAACCGACCTCGATGCTCGACCCGCTACATCAGCACACCACCCTGGAAGCCGTTCGCCGCTTTGCCGACTGCGGTGCTGCAGTGTTGGTGATCCTGCATGACCTGAACCTGGCGGCGCGGTACTGTGATCGTATCCTGTTGCTGGAGCAGGGGCGCTGCCACGCGTTTGCCACGCCCGAAGCGGTACTGACCCCAGCGGCACTGAGGGCGGTGTACGGTATCGACGTACTGGTGCAGGCGCACCCCGAGCGCGGGCATCCGCTGATCATCACCCGTTGATTCTCGAACCGTGCACGGCCTCTGTGGAAGCGGCCTTGTCTCGCGACAGGTCCGCCCCGGGGCAGGCCATTCAAATTGTGGATGACATGGAGTAACTGCCGATGCGACACGCGCTGCTGTCTGGTTTCTCGCTGTGCCTGGTACTGGCGATAGGCGGTTGTCAGGCCAGCCTGTCGCCGTTGCCCGCCTGGCAGAGCAGCGAAGGTCGCACCCACGCCGAGCTGGGGAAGATTGTCGATCTGTCCAATGAGCAGGTCATTAGCCCTGAACAGCTGGTACAGCGCCTGGCTGTCGCACCCCGCGTGCTTGTCGGCGAGAAGCACGACAACCCTGACCATCACGCGCTGCAACTATGGCTGCTGCGCGCTCTTCAAGGCCAGCGCTCTCAGGGCAGTCTGTTGCTGGAAATGCTGCAGCCCGGCCAGCAATCACGGGTGGACAAGCTGGTGGGGCAGCCTTTGCCGGTAGACTTGCCCAAGGCGCTGGCCTGGCAGGAGGGCTGGGATTGGCAGTTGTACGGGCCGATTGTCACCGAAGCCCTGCAGCAACGGGTGTCGTTGCTGGCAGCCAACCTTTCGCCCGCCGAGATGCGTCAGGCCTATCGACAGCCGGCTCCGGTGCAGGGCGAAAAGTCCAATGCACCCGCAGTAAAGGCTGCCTTGCTGGAACAGGTGCGCGCCGGACATTGCGGGATGCTGCCGGAAAGCCAGTTACCGGCGATGCTGGCCGTTCAGCAGCAGCGCGACCGGCGCATGGCCGAGCGTTTGCAGGCGGCACCGCAACCGGCACTGCTGTTTGCCGGGGCTTACCATGTGCGCAAGGACCTGGGCATACCCTTGCATCTGGCTGACCTGGGGGCGTCGGACGAGAGCAAGGTATTGCTGCTGGCTGAGGTGGGCGAGCGAGTCGAGCCTGGCGAGGCTGACTATGTGTGGTACACGGCAGCGATGCCGGAGCAGGATTATTGTGCGCAATTGCGGCGTTGATCCGGAAAAAGCCCAGGCAAAAAAAGACCCGGCAAACTGCCGGGTCAATAACCGTGATTAGCCTGATGAGGAGATAATCTGAGAGTCCGAACCAGGGGCTCTTAGCTTATCCAACCAGTCTCGCGACCAGTTGTGATAATCATAACAATTCTCATTTAGGCGTCAATCCCTTTACGCCGATTATTTTGGTTTTTTTTGCGTAGGGTTTTTCGCGTCCAATTGTTGGTTGAGTGCTTCCTTGCGTTCGAGCGGCAAATCGTTCCAGTGCATGTCCAGCAGGGCGCCTTCAATGGCATACAACAGCACCTTCGATGCACGGAACCCTCGTGTCTTCACGGCCTGGTACGCACCCACCGCGCCCAGGCGGCGCAAATCCGATGCACTGTGGATGCCAGCTGCATGCAGCCACTGCGCAGAAGTCTTGCCAAGGTTCTTCAGATGCTGCAATTCATCGTTCATCGAGCCTCCTTGCGATGGCTGAACGGGAATGGGGGGATAAATCGCGAGCAGGTCTGAGAGGAGTGTAGCGGGGGTTGGGAAATATGCGGCTTTTTGCCATCGGATGGTGAGCGGCCTGTGCCTGCCCCTTCGCGGGCAGGCACAGGAAGATGACGAACTTACAGGCCAGGCAACCGCTGGCGAATCTGCTCGATCACCTGATCCATGCTGCCGGCAGCCTGGGTATCGACGCGGGTGCTGTGCACCAGCTCCTGCGCATCCAGCGCCTCACGGCTGGCCTGCTGGGCCTTGATCACCTCCAGCGTGGCATCCGAGGGGTCGCTGTTTTCGGCCTGGCGCTGCTCCAGCCAAC
Organism: Pseudomonas sp. yb_5; assembly: GCF_043103865.1. Classification (NCBI taxonomy): domain Bacteria; kingdom Pseudomonadati; phylum Pseudomonadota; class Gammaproteobacteria; order Pseudomonadales; family Pseudomonadaceae; genus Pseudomonas; species Pseudomonas sp. yb_5. The sequence goes on along the minus strand of NZ_JBICKE010000124.1, from coordinate 11,909 downwards.
TGGCGATGACCGCCTCCGGCGCGTGGCAGTCGAGGATGAGGAACGGCACTCCGGTCTGGCTGGCAACGTCTGCCGCAGCTTGGCGCTGCTCACGCTTGAGGTAGGTGGCGTCCAGCACCACCGGGAAGCCGGCGCGCAGCACGGTCGCTGCCACCTCGTGCAGGCGCTGGTAGGTCGCTGCGCTGGCCTCCTGGTCGTATATGCCCGTACTCAGCTGGCCGGCGTCGGCCTGCTGTTGTTCGCCGAACAGGCGCTTGCGCTCTACGTCCGAACGCACGCGCACTGCACCCAAGGCCTCGACCAGGCGCATGGCCACGTGACTTTTGCCCACTGCCGAAACGCCATGGGTGATGGCCAGCAGACGCGACGGGATGGCACTGTAGCTTTCGGCCAGGTTGGCGTAGTTGCGGTAGGTGCGCAGGGTGGTGGCACGCTGCACGCCATCAGCGTCGGCCGGCATGCTGAACAGTGCGACCTTGGCCCGCACCAGCGCGCGGTAGGCTTTGTAGAAGTTGAGCAGTTCCAGGCCTTCGTAGTCCCCCGTCAGTTCTAGGTACTGGCTGATGAAGCGCCGGGCCAGGCACTTCAGGCCGCGGTCTTCCAGGTCCATGGCCAGGAAGGCGGTGTCGGCGTAGACGTCGGTCAGTCGGAAAGGCTCGTTGAATTCGATGCAATCGAAGATCACCACCTTGCCATCGATCAAGGTGGCGTTGCCCAGGTGGATGTCACCGTGGCACTCACGGATGAAGCCATTGGCCTTGCGCCTTTCCAGCAGGCCGTGCAGGCGCTCGAAGCTGCTGCGGGCCCAGGCCTGTAGGGCGTCGAGTTGCTGCAGATCGGCTTTGTCGCTGAGGAATGGGCGAATTTGCTCGAAGTTCTGCTCCACCGGGGCCATCACGCTGTCTGGCGTGCCCAGCGGGTGCTCCATCGGCACACGTGGGGCCTGCAGGTGAAACTCGGCAATCTGCCGGGCCATCTGGTCGATGTGTGTGGCGTTCAGCTCGCCATTGGCCTGCAGTGTGTTGAGCATCTGTCCCTGGGGGAACTGGCGCATTTTCAGCACGTACTCGATGGCTTCGCCTTCGCCACCGATCTGCGGTGCGTCGACGCTACCGGTGATCGGCAACACGTCCAGGTACAGGCCTTCGGTCAGGCGTTGGTTCAGGCGCAACTCTTCGTTACAGAAATGCTGGCGCTGGTCCAGCCCGGTAAAGTCCAGGAAACCGAAATTCATCGGTTTCTTGACCTTGTAGGCGTACTCGCCAGTGAGCAGGACCCAGGAGATATGCGTCTCGATGAGCTGAAACCCATCCACGGGATGAGGGTACAGGGCAGGGTTCTGCAACGCAGTAATAAGAGCTTGGCTCACGGCAAATCCTTCCGGGGCAAGGGAATTCGAATGCGTCATTATGGTCAATGGTGCCGTCCCTGCCTACCGCTGGGCCGTCTGCCCAGCCTTTATAAAGTGCGTATAATCCGCCGCCATGACCCGAACCCGAAATTCCCGCACCCCTCAGAAACGCCCGACCGGCCGCTCCCGCGCCTGGCTGGGCTGGGCTTTGAAGCTCAGCCTGGTAGGCCTGGTGATCGTCGCCGGCTTCGCGGTTTACCTCGATGCCGTCGTTCAGGAAAAGTTCTCCGGCAAGCGCTGGACCATCCCAGCCAAGGTGTATGCCCGGCCGCTGGAGCTGTTCACCGGCCAGAAGTTGAGCAAGAACGACTTCCTCACCGAGCTCGATGCGCTTGGCTACCGTCGCGAAAGCGCGGCCAACGGTCCGGGCGCTGCGTCCGTCAACGGCAATACCGTCGACCTCAATACCCGTGGCTTCCAGTTCTACGAGGGCATGGAACCGGCACAGTTCGTGCGCGTGCGCTTCTCGGGCGACTACGTAGCGGGCCTCTCCGGTGCCAACGGCAAGTCGCTTGACGTGGTGCGGCTGGAGCCGCTGATGATCGGCGGCATCTACCCGAAAAACCTCGAAGACCGCATCCTGATCAAGATCGATCAGGTACCCAAGTATCTGCTTGAGACCCTGGTGGCCACGGAAGACCGCGACTTCTACAGCCACCACGGCGTGTCGCCCAAGTCCATCGCCCGGGCCATGTGGGTCAACACTTCGTCCGGCTCTATGCGCCAGGGTGGCAGTACCCTGACCCAGCAGTTGGTGAAAAACTTCTACCTCAGCAGCGAGCGCAGCCTCAGCCGTAAGCTGACCGAGGCGATGATGGCGATACTGCTCGAACTGCACTACGACAAGCGCGAAATCCTTGAGGCCTACCTCAACGAGGTGTTCGTCGGCCAGGACGGTCAACGCGCCGTGCACGGCTTTGGCCTGGCTAGCCAGTTCTTCTTCAGTCAGCCGTTGTCTGAGCTGAAACTGCATCAGATCGCCCTGCTGGTGGGCATGGTCAAAGGCCCGTCCTATTACAACCCGCGGCGTCACCCCGAGCGCGCTTTGGCGCGCCGCAACCTGGTGCTCGACCTGGTGGCCGAGCAGGGTGTGGCCAGCCAGGCAGAAGTCGATGCGGCGAAGAAGATGCCGCTGGGCGTGACCAAGCGTGGCAGCCTGGCCGACAGCTCGTTCCCGGCCTTCCTCGACCTGGTCAAGCGACAGCTACGTCAGGACTACCGCGACGAAGACTTGACCGAAGAAGGCCTGCGCATCTTTACCAGCTTCGACCCGATCCTGCAGATGAAGGCCGAAACCTCGATGAGGGAGACCTTCAAGCGCCTGTCGGGCCGCAAGGGGGCTGACGAGGTGGAAGCGGCAATGGTCGTGACCAACCCTGAGACAGGTGAAGTACAGGCGTTGATCGGTAGCCGCCAGGCAGGCTTCGCCGGCTTCAACCGGGCCATCGATGCTGTGCGGCCGATCGGCTCGCTGGTCAAGCCGTCGGTATACCTGACCGCGCTGGAGCAGCCAAGCAAGTACACCCTGACCAGTTGGATGCAGGACGAGCCATTTTCGGTCAAGGGGGCTGACGGCCAGGTCTGGCGCCCGCAAAACTATGACCGTCGCCCGCACGGCACTATCTACCTGTACCAGGGGCTGGCCAACTCGTACAACCTGTCGACCGCCAAGCTCGGCCTGGAAGTGGGTGTGCCGAACGTGATCAAGACCATTGGTCGGTTGGGGGTGAATGTCGATTGGCCAGCATTCCCGGCCATGTTGCTGGGGGCTGGTGGCATGTCGCCAATGCAGGTGGCAACCATGTATCAGACCATCGCCAACGGCGGCTTCAACACGCCGATGCGCGGTATCCGCAGCGTGCTCACCGCCGAGGGCGAGCCGCTCAAGCGTTACCCGTTCCAGATCCAGCAAACCTTCGACCCGGGTGCCATTTACCTGGTGCAGAACGCCATGCAGCGCGTAATGCGCGAAGGTACAGGGCGCTCGGTGTACAACACCTTGCCACGCTCGCTGACCCTGGCGGGCAAGACCGGTACCAGTAACGACTCGCGGGACAGCTGGTTCTCCGGCTTCAGTCAGGATCTGCTGGCCGTGGTGTGGATGGGCCGTGACGATAACGGCAAGACACCCTTTACCGGCGCCACCGGAGCCTTGCAGGTGTGGACCAGCTTCATGAAGAAGGCCGACCCGCTGCCGCTGGACATGCCGCAACCGGACAACGTGGTGCAGGCCTGGATCGACCCGTACACTGGCCATGGGTCTGATGCCAGCTGTCCGGGAGCGGTGCAGATGCCGTATATTCGCGGGAGTGAGCCGCCGGCCGGCGCAACCTGTGGCGGTGAGCAGGATCCAGTCGAATCGGTAATGGACTGGGTCAAGGGCTGGATGAATTAAGCACAGGCTGCATTGATGAGGTGTGACGTGAACAAGTGGCTGTTTCCTGCCGTGACGGCGTTGGCTGTGCTCCAGGGGTGCTCCAGCGTCCCGCGTGGCAATATTCCGGTGGTCGATTCGAGCACCCGTGTGTCCAACAGCGAACGCGTGACGGCCAACCGCTCGGCGGGTGGCTATAACACCGGCACCGCCCAGGCGCAAACGCTGCCGGAGGACTCCGGCGTCACCGTGATGATCCCGCAGGGCGCAGGCGCTTCGGCCATCCAGACGTTCCCGGCGAACAATGGCGCAGCACCGATCACTCCAGGGCCGATCACTCCTGGCCCTGTCAGCTCGGCACCGATGACCACCAATCCCAACCCGATTGCCGATGAGCCTTTCGACATTGCCGCGATGAACAGCACTTCGCAAAGCGCCAGCGCGCCAACCGGTATTCCGCGCAGCGCTGCCGCCGGTGGCCTGTCGGCCGACGAGCAACTGGACGGTCCTGTGCTGGCATTGCTGACCACTGCGCAGACGCAGCAGGGCAGCGGCGACTTCAACGGTGCCGCCTCGAGCCTTGAGCGTGCCCAGCGCATTGCTCCGCGTGAGCCGCAGGTGCTGTATCGCCTGGCCCAGGTGCGCCTCTCGCAAGGTGATGCAGCGCAGGCAGAGCAGTTGGCGCGCCGCGCCCTGACCTACGCCAACGGCCGCCCAAGCCTGCAGGCTGAGCTATGGAACACGATCGCCCAGGCCCGTGAAAAGCAGGGTGACAGCGCTGGCGCTGCGCTGGCCCGGCAAAAGGCGCGGGTCAATTCGTGATGATCGAGCAACGCATTCTGGATATTGCCGACCACCTGCTATTGATCGAGCGTGAACTGCAGGTGCAAGGCTGGTGGGATGACGAGCCGCCAAGCGACGAGGCACTGGCCAGTACGGTGCCGTTCGCCGTGGATACCCTCAGTTTCGAGCAATGGCTGCAATGGATCTTCCTGCCCCGCATGAAGATCATCATCGAGCTGGGTCACCCGCTGCCCAATGCATCGAGCATCCTTGTCATGGCCGAAACCGTGTTTACCGACCGGCCGGAGCAAAGTCGTGAGCTACGGCGCCTGTTGGCAGCTTTTGATCAATTGATCGCTCCTTCCGCCTGATTTCTTCAGTTTTTCCTTCTAGGGCCGCAGATTGTGGCCCTTTTTATTGGAAATCTTCTTAATTCTGCTGCTGAAGCGATTTTTAGTGGTGGCAGGAATTCATCTTGGGGAAAAATTGGCAATAATTTTTCTTGACTTGTTGGCGCCGAATCACAAGAATCCAACTTCCGCTGTAGAGGGACTGCCAGAAGCAGACCCGCTAAGCAGATCATGAGGTGCACACCCGCGCCGACCTGTTACACCCCGCAACGCGTTACCTCGCGCTGGGTGGGAAACCCCCGCAACACTCTGGGGATCTCCCAATACTTGCTCAGTCAGTGCTGACGTTCGCTCATGCTCTGCTTGGCAGTAAACCTATTAAGACCCGTCCAGTGAGGGCGGTATTCTGGCGTTTTAGAGGTGAACAACGTGGAGCTTTTATCTGGCGCTGAGATGGTCGTCCGCTTCTTGCGTGACGAAGGCGTTAAGCACATCTACGGGTACCCTGGTGGTGCTCTCCTGCATGTTTACGACGCACTGTTCAAAGAACCGGAAGTGGAACACATCCTGGTTCGTCATGAGCAGGCGGCAACCCATATGGCGGACGGCTACGCTCGTGCCACCGGCAAGGCCGGTGTGGTGCTGGTAACCTCCGGTCCTGGCGCGACCAATGCCATTACCGGCATTGCCACCGCCTACATGGACTCGATTCCGATGGTCATCCTGTCCGGCCAGGTGCCTAGCACCATGGTGGGCACCGATGCCTTCCAGGAAACCGACATGATCGGTATCTCGCGGCCGATCGTGAAGCACAGCTTCATGATCAAGAACCCGACCGAGATCCCTGAAATTCTGAAGAAAGCTTTTTACCTGGCGCAATCCGGTCGCCCAGGTCCAGTCGTGGTCGACATTCCAAAAGACATGACCAACCCGGCTGAAAAGTTCGAATACGTCTACCCGAAAAAGGTCAAGCTGCGCTCCTACAGCCCGGCGGTCCGCGGTCACTCCGGCCAGATCCGCAAGGCTGCCGAGATGCTTCTGGCTGCCAAGCGCCCGGTCGTCTACTCCGGTGGCGGCGTGATCCTCGGCGGTGGCTCCGAAGCCCTGACTGAAATCGCCAAGTCGCTGAACCTGCCGGTTACCAATACCCTGATGGGTCTGGGTGGCTTCCCGGGTACCGACCGCCAGTTCCTCGGCATGCTTGGCATGCATGGCAGCTACACCGCCAACATGGCCATGCACAATGCCGACGTCATCTTTGCCGTCGGTGCGCGTTTCGACGACCGCGTTGTAAACGGCCCGGCCAAGTTCTGCCCGAATGCCAAGATCATCCACATCGACATCGACCCGGCGTCGATCTCGAAGATGATCAAGGCCGACGTGCCGATCGTCGGCCCGGTCGACAGCGTACTCAGCGAAATGCTCGGCATCCTCAAGGAAATCGGCGAGCAGCCTGACAAGGCGGCGCTGGATGCCTGGTGGAAGCAGATTGACGAATGGCGTGGCAATGGCGAGTTGTTCCCTTACGACAAGGGCGATGGCAACGTCATCAAACCGCAAAAAGTCATCGAGACACTGTGCGAAGTGACCAATGGCGATGCCTTCGTCACTTCCGACGTGGGCCAACACCAGATGTTTGCCGCGCAGTACTACCGCTTCAACAAGCCAAACCGCTGGATCAACTCCGGTGGCCTGGGCACCATGGGCTTCGGCTTCCCGGCGGCGATGGGCATCAAGCTCAACTTCCCGGATCAGGACGTGGCCTGTGTGACCGGCGAAGGCAGCATCCAGATGAACATCCAGGAGCTGTCCACCTGCATGCAATACGGCCTGCCGGTGAAGATCGTCAACCTGAACAACGGTGTGTTGGGCATGGTCCGCCAATGGCAGGACATGGCCTACAACGGTCGTCATTCGCACTCGTACGTCGAGTCGCTGCCTGACTTCATCAAGCTGGCCGAAGCCTATGGCCATGTGGGTATCCGCATTACCAGCCTGAAAGACCTCAAGCCGAAGCTGGAGGAAGCGTTTGCGATGAAGGACCGTCTGGTGTTCATCGACATCGCGGTTGACCGCAGTGAGCACGTCTATCCGATGCAGATCAAGGATGGCTCGATGCGTGACATGTGGCTGAGCAAGACGGAGCGTACCTGATATGCGGCACATCATTTCCCTGCTGCTGGAAAACGAACCCGGTGCGTTGTCCCGTGTGGTCGGCCTGTTCTCCCAGCGCAACTACAACATTGAAAGCCTGACTGTAGCGCCGACCGAAGACCCGACCCTGTCGCGTCTGACGCTGACCACCGTTGGCCATGACGAAGTGATCGAACAGATCACCAAGAACCTGAACAAGCTGGTCGAAGTGGTCAAGCTTGTCGACCTGTCGGAAAGCGCTCATATCGAGCGTGAACTGATGCTGGTCAAGGTCAAGGCCACCGGTGCCCAGCGCGCCGAGATCAAGCGCACCACGGATATCTTCCGTGGCCAGATCGTCGACGTGACCGCCAGCGTGTACACCGTGCAGCTGAGCGGTACCAGCGACAAACTGGACAGCTTCATCCAGGCGATCGGCACTGCATCGATTCTGGAAACCGTGCGCAGCGGCGTTACCGGCATTGCCCGTGGCGACAAAGTGCTCAGCATCTAAATTTAAAAATTAGCGATGGCTCCGCAGGGGCCGAGATATAACCAGGGGTATTTTCATGAAAGTTTTCTACGATAAAGACTGCGACCTTTCCATCATCCAGGGTAAGAAAGTCGCCATCATCGGTTACGGCTCTCAGGGCCACGCTCAGGCGTGCAACCTGAAAGACTCCGGTGTAGACGTTACCGTCGGTCTGCGTAAAGGTTCGGCTACCGTTGCCAAGGCTGAAGCCCACGGCCTGAAAGTTGCTGATGTTGCTACCGCTGTCGCTGCGGCTGACCTGGTCATGATCCTGACCCCGGACGAGTTCCAGGGCACGCTGTACAAGAACGAAATCGAGCCGAACATCAAGAAGGGCGCTACCCTGGCCTTCTCTCACGGTTTCTCGATCCACTACAACCAGGTGGTTCCGCGTGCCGATCTCGACGTGATCATGATCGCGCCGAAAGCCCCGGGCCACACCGTTCGCTCCGAGTTCGTCAAAGGCGGCGGTATCCCTGACCTGATCGCTATCTACCAGGACGCTTCCGGCAACGCCAAGAACGTCGCACTGTCCTACGCTTCGGGCGTGGGTGGTGGCCGCACCGGCATCATCGAAACCACCTTCAAGGACGAAACCGAAACCGACCTGTTCGGTGAGCAGGCTGTTCTGTGTGGCGGTACCGTCGAACTGGTCAAAGCCGGTTTCGAAACCCTGGTCGAAGCTGGCTACGCGCCGGAAATGGCCTACTTCGAGTGCCTGCACGAGCTGAAGTTGATCGTAGACCTCATGTACGAAGGCGGCATCGCCAACATGAACTACTCGATCTCCAACAACGCCGAATACGGTGAGTACGTGACTGGTCCGGAAGTCATCAACGAAGAATCCCGCAAGGCCATGCGCAATGCTCTGAAGCGCATCCAGGACGGCGAGTACGCGAAGATGTTCATCTCCGAAGGTGCTACCAACTACCCATCGATGACCGCCAAGCGTCGCAACAACGCCGCTCACGGCATCGAAATCATCGGCGAGCAACTGCGTTCGATGATGCCGTGGATCTCGGCTAACAAAATCGTCGACAAGACCAAGAACTGAGTCTTATCGAAAGATGAAAAACGCGGCTTCGGCCGCGTTTTTTCGTTCTGGCATCCAGCTTCTGGTATAAAGCAGACCAGTGGCTCGCTGTCAGAACCTGTTTCGCGGGCCCGTGTCGAACATTTTCCATCCTGTTGCAAGGTACCCTCCATGAGCGAACGTCCCGAAGAGCCGAACAAGCCCTCCGACGCCGAAAGCCTGCTACCTGTCGATGAGCACGTTGAAGAAGGGCATGACGCCGAAGGCCGCAAGGTGCGCCACCGCGGCATCTACCTGCTGCCCAACCTGTTTACCACCGCCAACCTGTTTGCCGGTTTCTATTCCATCATCAGCTCGATGAGCGCACAGAGCGCCCTGAGTGCCGGCGACCCGCGCGAGGCGAGCAAGTACTTCGCTTTTGCCGCTATCGCCATCTTCGTGGCCATGGTGCTCGACGGCCTGGACGGCCGCGTTGCGCGTATGACCAACACCCAGAGTGCCTTCGGTGCCGAGTATGACTCGCTGTCGGATATGGTCGCCTTCGGCGTGGCCCCGGCTTTGCTGGCCTTCGGCTGGGCGCTGGGTGACATGGGCAAGGTCGGCTGGATGGTTGCATTCATCTATGTGGCCGGTGCCGCGTTGCGCCTGGCGCGCTTCAATACCCAGGTCGGTACCGCCGACAAGCGCTACTTCATCGGCCTGGCCAGCCCGGCTGCCGCAGGTGTGGTGGCGGGCACCGTATGGGCGTTCAGCGACTATGGCATCCAGGGCTCCAAGCTGTCGTTCCTGGTGGCGCTGCTGGTGGCTGCTGCTGGCATGCTGATGGTCAGCAACATCAAGTACAACAGCTTCAAGGAGCTGGACCTCAAGGGACGCGTGCCGTTCGTGGCGATCCTGGCGGTGGTGCTGGTGTTTGCCGTCGTATTCAGCGACCCACCACGCATCCTTCTGCTGATCTTCCTTGCCTATGCAGCATCGGGGCCGATCCAGTTCCTGCTGAAGGCGCGCCGTCGCAAAGTGTGAAAATCACTTAACGCTGGAATAACCTCGCGGCTCCATAGTCTTACTGGTACATCCGTTACTCAGTGCTATGGAGCCGTTCATGCTTATCAAGCTTCCCAGGTCTTCCGAGTGCAAGGCGTCGGAGATCACCCCCGAAAGCATTTACCTTTCCCGTCGCACCCTGCTGGGCGGCTCATTGGCTGGCTTGGCGCTAGGCGCATTACCGGGTGGGGTGGGCGCGGCGCAAGTGTCGCGTTATGCCGATGTGCAGGCTGGGGCCGCGCCGGCCTGGTTCACTGACAAGCTCTCCGCCACGCGCTGGCAAGCGGTGACGGTGAAGGACGAGGCGATCACGCCGTTCAAGGATGCCACCCACTACAACAACTTTTACGAGTTCGGGCCCGACAAGGGAGACCCGGCGGCCAATGGCGACAGCCTGAAGACCGAGCCGTGGTCCATTGTGGTGGACGGTGAGGTTGGCAAACCCGGACGCTATGCTCTGGAGGACTTCGTCAAACCCTATCAGCTTGAGGAGCGGATCTATCGGCTGCGCTGCGTAGAGGCGTGGTCGATGGTCATTCCGTGGCTGGGGTTCCCTTTGGCTCAGGTGCTCAAGCAGGTCGAGCCGACCTCGAGGGCGCGTTATGTGCGTTTCGAAACGCTGAAGGATCCTCAGCATATGCCCGGGCAGCGGTCAGGATTTGCCTTGATCGACTGGCCTTATAGAGAAGGGTTGCGCCTGGATGAGGCGATGCACCCGCTGGCAATTCTCGCGGTGGGTATGTACGGCCGGGAGCTGCCCAATCAGAACGGCGCGCCGTTGCGTCTGGTGGTGCCTTGGAAGTATGGCTTCAAGAGCATCAAGTCGATTGTGCGCATCAGCCTGGTAGCGGAGCAGCCTGGTACTACCTGGGAAGGGCTGGCGCCGGATGAATATGGTTTCTATGCCAATGTGAATCCGACAGTCGACCACCCGCGCTGGAGTCAGGCGCGCGAACGTCGCTTGCCCAGCGGGTTGTTCAGCCCTAACGTGCGGGAGACTCAGATGTTCAATGGCTATGCGGATGAAGTGGCGTCGCTGTATACCGGGCTCGATCTGCGGAAGAACTACTGATGCGTTACCCCTGGTTTCGCTTGGCCATCTTTGTCGTGGGCTGCCTGTTTCCGGTGTGGTGGCTATATGAAGCGGCGATGAACCTGCTGGGGCCTGATCCCGGGAAGATCATGATGGACCGCCTTGGGCTTGGGGCGCTCACCTTTTTGCTGGTGACCTTGAGCATGACCCCACTGCAGAAGCTGACGGGCTGGTCTGGCTGGATTGTGGTTCGCCGGCAGCTGGGGTTGTGGGTGTTCGCCTATATAGTGCTGCACATCCTGGCTTACCTGTTTTTCATTCTGGGGCTGGATTGGGGGCAGTTGGCGGTGGAACTGAGCAAGCGGCCATACATTATTGTGGGAGCGCTGGGGTTCCTGGGTTTGCTGGCGTTGGCGGTTACCTCTAACCGGTACAGCCAGCGGCGGCTTGGGGCGCGGTGGAAGAAGCTGCACAGGTTGGTGTATGCGGTGCTTGGGTTGGGCTTGCTGCATTTCCTGTGGATCGTGCGCTCGGACCTTCGGGAGTGGGCGATCTATGCGTCTATAGGGGCTGTGTTGATGGTGTTGCGGATTCCTGCTGTTGCGCGGGTGCTTCCCAGGGTTGCCAGGAAGCAGGGTCGGGCGGTTTGAGAGTGGGGCGGGGCTGCCAAGGGCCTGTCTTGAGATAGCAATGGCAGTAGAGGGGCCCGCCTTTGTTTCTCTGGTGTCTGTGAGATCGAGCGCCGCGCGGGCGGCGCTCGGTCTCACAGGCGCTGAAACTGTTGTGGCGAACACTGGTAGCCCCGATACGGTCTTTCCCCCTTATATTTCACTTTCTTGAAATTAAAGGTTGACGCCCTCTCGAATCCCCTTATAATGCGCCCCACTTCCAGCGACAACGGAACGACAAACTCCTTGAAATTCAATGAGTTAGACAATTCTGAAGGTACTGTAAGGGCTACGATCAAATGATCGAAAGCGGTTGAAAAGGTGGTTGACAGTGCTTCTAAGTGCTGTATGATTCGCCTCCCGCTACGAGAGATCGCAGCGAGCCAAGTGTTTGAAGCTAAACGAGTTTCTCGCAAAAAACTTCAAAATAAACGCTTGACAGGCTCTGAGGAAAGCGTAAAATGCGCGCCTCGGTTGAGACGAAAAGCTCTTAACCAAACGCTCTTTAACAAATCGAATCAAGCAATTCGTGTGGGTGCTTGTGAGTA
>NZ_JBICKE010000123.1:0-15074 GCF_043103865.1 Pseudomonas sp. yb_5 | reverse complement strand
TGGCCAATTTCCACCAGGCGTTCACCGTTGCCGCCGCCACCGCATTCGCGGGTAAACCCGCTCCTACACAGATTGGTGGCGGACACACATACAGAGAAACCGCAGGTGTCAGAAGGCTTGCGGCATCTCGCCCTTGGCCAGGCGTCGGTTGATGTCGGCAATCACTTCGGGCAGATCGTTGATGGTGTCGATCAGGTAGTGTGGGCGGGAGCCGGCAAACAGTGCATGGATGCGCTGGCGCTCGCTTTCCAGTTTTTCGGCACTCAGCGCGCGGAAGCCTTCCCAGGTCAGGCCCAGGGCATTGCCCGAGCAGACCAGCGCCACGGTCCACATGCCGGCACGGCGGCCTTCAAGAATGCCTGGCACGGTGTCGTCCACCTTCACGCAGGCCGCTACATCGTCAATCCCCAGCGCAATCACGTTGGCCAACGCCTGGGCCGGCCATGGGCGGCCGTTCGGGGTTTCATCGGTGGCCACTACATGGTCGGCTATGTAGCCGTTCTGCGCAGCCAGTTCCACCACCTTGTCCATCACCACTTTCGGGTAGCCCGAGCACGAGCCGATCTTCAGGCCGTCCTGGCGTAGACCGGTGAGGGTGTCCAGCGCACCGGGGATCAGTGCCGAGTGCACGGCGATCTTCTCGATCTGCAGCGGCATGAAGCGGTTGTAGATGGCGGTGACGTCATCATCGGTCGGGGTACGGCCGAACACCTTGCGGTAGCGCTCGGCAATTTCCGGTACGTCGCACAGGGTGCGGATATGGTCCCATTTACCCATGCCCATCGGGCCTCGGGCTTCCTCGATAGACACCTGCACGTCGAACTCGGCAAAGGCCTCGACAAAGATCTGGGTGGGGGCGAATGAGCCGAAGTCGACCACGGTGCCAGCCCAGTCGAGGATGGCGGCTTGCAGTTGGGTGGGGTTGTTGTAGTTCATGTGCGCGAATTCCTGGGTTCGGGTGGGCAAAGCGTCAGATGTCCAGCACTTCCATTTCCCGCAGCACGTCGGCCACGGCGTTCACGGCGGCCTGCATGCCGTCCGCCCCGACCACACCGATACAGCCGACGCGGAAGGTTTCGACCTGGGTCAGCTTGCCCGGGTAGAGAATGAATCCCTTGGCCTTGACCCGCTCGTAGAAGTCCTTGAACTGGTAGCGGGCATCGGTGGGGGCGTGGAAGGTGACGATGATCGGCGCCTGGATTTCGGCGGGCAGAAAACTGCGCAGGCCGATGGCTGCCATGCCGTCGAGCAGCGTCTTGCAGTTGTCTGCGTAGCGCTGGTGGCGGGCGGGAAGGCCACCTTCCTCGCTGTATTGCTGCAGTGCTTCGTGCAGGGCCGCGACCACGTGGGTAGGCGGGGTGAAGCGCCATTGCCCGGTCTTGGCCATGTAGGCGTGCTGGTCGTGCAGGTCCATGGCCAGCGAGTGGGCGTTGCCTTCGGCGGCCGCCAGGGCGTTTTTTTCGGCGAAGACGAAGCCCATGCCGGGTACGCCTTCCAGGCACTTTCCGGAGGCTGCGATCAGCGCTTCGAAGGGGATTTCGCGGGCATCGATCGGCAATGCTCCGAACGAGCTCATGGCATCGATGATCAGGCGCTTGCCTTGGCGTTTGATCACCTGGGCGATTTCGGGCAGCGGGTTGAGGATGCCGGTGCTGGTTTCGCAGTGGATCAGCGCCACATGGGTGATGGCCGGGTCTTCGGCCAGCAGCCGGTCGACGTCGGCGGCCGTGGTCGGCTGGTCTTCGGCCGTTTCGAAGGTGCTGTAGGTGCGGCCCAGCACTTTGCAGATCTTCGCCAGGCGCTGGCCGTACGCGCCGTTGATCAGTACCAGAACCTTGCCATCGCGTGGCACCAAGGTGCCGATGGCCGCTTCCACGGCGAAGGTGCCGCTGCCTTGCAGGGGAACGCAGTGGTGGCTGCTGGCGCCGTCGATGATGGCCAGCAGTTGTTCGCAGACGCTGGCAGTCAATTGGTTGAAGTCACGGTCCCAGGAGCCCCAGTCCACCAGCATGGCTTGGCGGGTGCGGATTGATGTGGTCAAGGGACCTGGGGTCAGCAGAATCGGGGCGTTGCTCATTCCGTTATTCCTCACAAGCGGTGGGCTGAAACTACGGGGCCTAGGTTGCAATTCGCGTTGCCATCAATCAAATTGTTTGTTGTTATCCCAGCTATAAGTCAGGCCGATAAATATGAACCTGTTCCAGCTACGCGCCTTCGACGCCGTGGCCCGTGAGGGCAGCTTTACCCGTGCTGCCGAGCGCCTGTTCATCAGCCAGCCGGCGGTGACCGGGCACGTCAAGGCCCTGGAAGAGCACTACCAGATCACCTTGCTGCGGCGTACCGCACGGCGCGTGGAACTGACCGAGGAGGGCACGCGCCTGGCGGCCATCACCCGCGCCATGTTCGGCCTGGCCGAAGAGGCGCAGGCCATGCTCGAGGCCAACCGCCAGCTGCTGACCGGGCGCCTGGAGGTAGCCGCCGACGGCCCGCACCGGGTCATGCCGATGCTGGCGCTGCTGCGTGAACGGTACCCAGGCGTCACCGTCAACTTGCGCCTGGGCAATGCTCAGGAGACCTTGGCTGCGCTGCTCGGCGAGCATGCCGACGTGGCGGTGCTGACCGAAATCGAGCCGCGCAAGGGGCTGCATCTGCAAACGCTCTGTGAGTCGCGCCTGTGTGCGTTGTTACCCGTGGGGCATGCCTGGGCCAGCGAGCGGGAGGACTTGCCGTTGGCCGCGCTGCACCAACAGATCATGGTGCTGCGCGAACCCAGCTCCACCACGCGGCGCACCTTCGACAAGGCCTGTATCAAGGCGGGGGTGCAACCGCGCGTACTGCTGGAGCTGGACAGCCGGGAGGCAGTAACCGAGGCAGTGGCCTCGCAACTGGGGATTGGCGTTGTTTCTTCCACTGAAGTGGCCAATGATCCCCGGGTGGTGGCACGACCCTTGGCCGGCGAGGGCCTTGTCAACCAACACGTGATCGGCTGCCTGGAGCGTCGTCGCGAACTGCGCCTGATTCAGGCATTCCTGAGTCTGGCCGCGGGGCTATGATGGCTGTTTGCTGCGGGGCACCCTAGGCTCTGTATGAAAAGCCTTGATACTCGGTGATGCTGCGTTGAAAACAGCCTCGGAATGCTCATTTACAACCCGTAAACTCCGCTTCCTCGGCTGTTTTCGCCTTGCCTGACCTTCGTCTCAAGGCTTTTCATACAGACCCTAATATGGCCGGCAATCAGCCGACAGGACCGTCGATGAGCGACAAAGACACCATTTCCATGCAACTGGTGCGCGAAGCGCTGTTGCAGACCTGCCCTGCCGGTGAGCCTGACAGTGGCTTGCTGGCCAGGGCGGGCATCGCCGTTGAACAACTGCACCTGCCAGAGGCAAGGGTCAGTGCCGAATCCTATGCCCGCCTGTGGCGCTTGCTGGCCCGGCGCTGCAACGACGAATTTTTCGCGATGGACCCGCGCGGTTTGTGCAGTGGCAGCCTGGCTTTCATGTGCCGTGCCAGCATGGGCCAACCGACCCTGGGCGCAGGCCTGGAAACCTCGCTGGCATTTCTGTCGCTGATGCTTCAAGACATGCAGCCCAGCCTGGTGCGCCAGGAAGGCCTGGCCGAAATTGTCATCAATGAACCGCGTGACGAACCGCGCCGCGCGTTCACCTATTTCACGTTCTGGATGATCGTGCATGGTGTGGCTTGCTGGCTGGCCGGGCGGCGCATCCCGATTCTGAGCATCGATCTGCGTTGTGCCGAACCCCCATTTTGCGACGACTACCGGGTCATGTTTTCGGAGAACCTGCACTTTGAGCGTCCACGCACACGCATGATCATTGCTTCGCAATGCCTCGACTTGCCCCTGCGCCGCAGCGAGGAGGAACTGCAGCGTTTTCTGGCCGAAGCGCCGGGCAATATCCTTGTCAAGTACCGTGACCCGGCCAGCCTCGGGCGGCGTATCCGCACCGACCTGTTGCGCCTGGCCCCTGAGCAATGGCCCGATGCTGACAGCCTGGCCCGGCAGCTGTGCCTGTCGCCATCGACTCTGCGGCGGCGCCTGGCAGAAGAGGGGCAGAACTACCAGGGCCTGAAGGACAGCGTACGACGGGAGCTGGCGATCGCCTGGCTCAGCCAGGACGACGTGGCCATGGGCGAGCTTGCCGAGCGTTTGGGGTTTGCCGACAGCAGCTCGTTCTATAAGGCATTTCGCAAGTGGTTCGGCTGCAACCCGGGGCATTATCGGGCATTGATCCAGGCGCGAGGGGTAGGGCACTGAAGGGCGAACGCTTCCCGTTGTAGTGCATTACCGCGCGGGCCCAGAAGGCTTACCGAGCAGGCGCCGATCGAACCCGTTCCCTCTGCATCCTGGTCCGGCATTTGAACAACATGGTTGGCTTCGCCAATAGCTGTGGAACCCACCATGAACATCAACGCTACTGCCCATGACCCATTCATAGGTGCCCGATTACCTGAGTGGCTCAAACGCGCGTCAAGGGGCCAGATCAACACACTGCGCACCACGCTGAACGCGCACCATGCCAACCAGGCACGCTTGAGTGGCCTGACGCTCGAGCTACTGCCGCTCCAGCAGTTTGCCGAGAAACACCTGGCGGCTTTGCTGGATGCACCGTTGCCGGACGGGCAGGTATTTGCCCAGCTCGAATGGCTGCGGGTCGCGCCGCGCTTCGGCACATTGCCAGGTACCCTGCAACAGACATACGCATACAGCCAGACGCGTGAAAATGGGTTACTGCGGCTGATGCGCAACTTTGCTGCGAACACCCGCTACTACGAGGGCACGGGGTTGGTTTTGCCAGGCAGCGATAAACCATTGAATGCATCGCTGGAGGCATTGATTACCGCCTGTCGTGATCTGGACGTTGGTCAGCGCTATCAGGACGCGTTGCAACGGGTCTTCCAGCCAGCGACCCAGGCGATGCTGGCTGAAGACAAACGTTCGGGGTTGAAGCTGGCGACCGAACTAGCGGCTTTGCAGGGAAACGTAAGCGTCGATGTGCAGCTTGCCTTGCGTGAGGTAGTGGACCACGGTCAGGAGAAGCGACAACAAGGGCTCGAATGCAAACCCATGCTGCTGAGGGCAATAGGGCAACCTGTGGTCGATGGCTTGCTGATCCACCTGCATGACAAGGCGGGAAATGAACGGGGCATCGTACTTTACCTGCCTGGTGATCCCCGGCAGGCATTGCGGTTCTTCGACAATGCCCCCTCCATGAACAATACCGTGGCGATGTTGTTGCAAGATCCGGGTTACTGGCAGTACTTCACGCAGCTCATCAGCCTTGAGCACCGTGCAGGTTTTGTCAGTACCCTTGGCAAGCGCTTGAAAGACAAGGTGCCGGACCTGGAGCTTGAGGGTGAAACACCTGAAGGAGGGATCTTCAGGCAACTGGCGACTCGGCAAGTGCAACGGGTCAAGGAAGATGCCCGGTTGCTGCTGGTACCGACCGCAGACGCTGATAGCCGGGCGGTAAGCGCCAGGCACGCTGAGTGGAAGGCGGCAGGTCTGGACCTGGTCAACCTCGCTGGCCTTTTCATCCCGGCTGTGGGGGGCGTGCTGCTGGGGCAGGTGGTTGCCCAGACTTGCTCTGAAGTATTCGAAGGGGCAAGGGACTGGTCGAAGGGGCACCAACACGAAGCGCTGCAGCATCTGCTGGGGGTCGCCGAAACCTTGGCGGCCACCGCGGCGACGGTGGCGGGTGTCAGTTTTGTGCGCAGTGCGTTTGTCGCGAGCCTGGAGCCGGTAAGCCTTGGGAACGGGCAGGGTCGCCTGTGGCAGTTCAACGCCAGGAATTATCGATCATTGCCGGACCCTATCGATCTGCTCGGAGAGGGACGCAATGGCGAGGCAGGCCGCCGTGGGGTCCGTATCGATGGACGCTACTTCGAAGTGCATCAGCCTGTCGCCGATGGCCCCTATCGCCTGCGCCATGCCGCGAGTGAGGGCGGCTACGGGCCGGTCGTGCTGCACAACGGTGAGCGTGGCTGGCAGTTGATGCGTGAGCAACCACTAAGCTGGCAGGCGCCTGCTCGCATGCTGGATGCATTATGGCCACAGCATCCCCCTGTCGACGCGCATCAGGCCGAGCAGATAATGCGGGTGGCAGGTATCGATGAAGACCTGTTACGCGGCGTTCTCGTGGAGAATCGCCCGGCTCCGGTGAGCCTTGGTCAAACCTTGCGCGCCTTCCAGGCGCATGCACGCATTCAAACGTTTTTCGAGCGTGTTCGGCTGAAGGCGTTGATGCCATCGGACAGTGAACTGCTGGCCTGGTGTGAATCAAGGCCAGGCGTGGGCGCTGGACTGGAGCAGATGCGGGTGCATGAGGCCGGGTTGCGGCCGCCATTGTTTGCCCACCTGACAGAGCAGTCACTTGCAGCAGACCCGCTGAGCATGTTGGTCAAGCGGGACTTCCCGGGCTTGCCTTCGGCCTACATAAATGAAGTAACCGGCCAAGCGCATGAGCTTGAGCACCAAATGGCGCGGGTCGAGCGGCGGCTGCCATTGCCGTGCGCGAACAACGCCCGTTCGCTCTTGCGTCTGGCCCGGCTGAGCCGGGGGCTGGCGGGATTGTATCTGAGCACAGCGTACAGTGATGTCACCGGCGAGTTGGCCCTTGCGTTGCTGGATAGCTTCGAACTCGAGCAACTTGACCTCGACTTGCGTGACGGCGGGTTGGAGGGGCGGTCTATCAGGCGCCTCGGTAGCGGCGGGCAAACCGAAGCAAAAAGAATAGTGGTCCGGCATGAAGGCAGGTTTCTGATCTACAACGGGTCAGGTGTGCCACACGAGCTTATCGCTGACGAGCCTGGATGTATCTTCGAGGCGCTATTTACCGCACTTACGTCGGAGCAGCGGGCAGCGATGCAACTGGTGGGCAGCGCGGCGGCGAGCCAACTGCGCGAGAAGCTTCTGGCGCGATTACCCGCTTCCCATTGGGATATCACGCGCATGCTCGGCTGGCCAGAGGAGCAGCCCTGGCTCAACCCAGGGCGTCGCATGGACGATGGGCGCGTGGGATACCCGCTCAGTGGCCGCCCTGGCGCTGCACCCAGAGATGAGCGGGTGATCATTCGTGACCAGCTACGGTCGCTTTATCCTGGCCTGGACGAGGCAGCGCTCGATTTAGAGCTGGCGCGTGTGCAGCAAGGTTCGCAGCCAGTCTTCGAGCGCCTGGTCGAACTGCAGGAAGCACATGACCAACTGGTGCTATACCTGAATCGCTGGGTCGGTGCCGAGTTGCAGCAAGGTCGGCAAGCCGCCCGCAGGTTGGCGGCCGACAGCATCCTGCGAGCCTGGCGACTGCAGGGCGAGCCTGTTTCGGTCGGCGGAGGGCAAACACAAGGGCAGCGCTTGTCGATGAGCGGTTTGAGTCTGCGCACACTGCCGGCACTACCGCCGCACATCGATTTCCATCGCATTACCCTGCTGAGCGTGACCGACACCCTGATCACTGACATTCCGGCCGACTTCCTTCGCCCGTTCACTGCCTTGACGCACCTGAACCTCAACAACAACGCGTTGATGCGTCTACCAACAGGCATTGCCTATTTACCGAATATTCAATCGCTCCGGTTGGCGCATAACGAGATACGCCTCGATGCCCAGGCGATCGGCGTTTTGCATGGTTTGTCCAACCTTGCGCATCTTGATCTCAGTCATAACCGGCTGGAAGCGCTGGACATGAGTTTCCACCAACTTTCTCGGCTGACAAGTCTGAACCTGCGTCATTGTCGCCTGGGTAGTTGGCCGCGTCGCCTGGAACTCTGTGGTCTACTCGAGCGTGCTGACCTGCGCAACAACCAACTCCGCGAAGTGCCCACCGAGATTCAGCTGATGCCTTATGCATTTCGACGCGCCATCCTGATAGAGGACAACCCCTTGTCGGTCATGCAGCAACGAAGGTTGTATGCACTCGATGTGATCGAAGAACACCGGCACTCGCCTGAGCAGTTGGGGTCAGTTGACCTGGTCAGGGCCCGTACGCGTTGGGTAGGCCATACGGATGCGACGGTTCGGGCCGAGCGGGAGGACATGTGGCTGCGGTTGCTGGAGCAAGCGGGTAGCAGCGGGTTGTTCAGGTTGTTGGCTCGCCTGGAAATGACAGCGGACTACAGCGAAGCGGGTGAAGGGCGGGATGCGCTGGTTGACGGCGTATGGACACTGCTGGGTGCGCTGGACGGCGACCCGGTGCTGTGCCGGCGGATCTTTGAGCGGGCCGGCCTGCCGCTGTCATGTTCGGACGCCGTTGCCAGCCATTTCAGTGCATTGCAGGTATTGGTAAGGCAGGCGCAGGCCGAAGCCGCCGCAGTCAACCCTGAACGCAGGGGCGAGTTGCTTGAGCTGGGCAGGCAACTGTTCCGGCTGGATCAACTGGAAGGGATAGCCTACCAGGATGGCCGGCAGCGTCTGGCTGCCAGTGAACATGTTGACCAGTTGGCATTGGGGTTGGCTTACAGGGTGCAACTTCGTAGCCGTTTGCGGTTGCCCAACCAGCCGCATGCCATGCGCTATCCCGATGCTGTCGCGCTGACACAGGCCCAGGTAGAGGATGCATTCCTGCGGGTTACGCGCGCGCAGACCATCGAGGGCCTGACCGATAGCCTGAGCCAGCGCGCGTTCTGGCGCCGATACCTGCGCCAGCAGCATGACCAAATGTTCGATGCCCTCAGTGCGGATTACACTCGACGCACGCTTGAGCTGCAGGCTCAACGTCCTGTCTTGGCGCCGGCGGCCTTCGAGCAGCGACTACGGCGGCTGCAGGAACAGCAGGTCCTTGATGTCGAGCGCCTGGTCGCAGGGCTCACCCAGTCCTACCTGCGTGCAGCCGAGCGCGCAGAGGGGTGATGAGCGGCGGCCAAACCAGTCATCCAGATTGACAGCTTTGGCCATTGCCGCCGCGCATGAGCGGCGCGAACATCGTCGGACCGATGCTTCAACTCCAAAAACAAGAAACCAGGAGTCCGATGATGCGCGATTACGCCGAGGCCGCTCGTACGTTTGCCCATGACCAGGCCGTTGTGGCGGCATTGCACGGCAACCTTGAAGCCCTTAATGCCTGTGTCGAATGCTGTGACCGGCATGCCGGTGACGGCAAGCTGGCGCTGATTCATGAGGACCGCGATGGCAACAGCACGCGTTATAGCTTCGATCAGCTTCAGGCGCAGGCTGCCCGGTTCGCCAATGTGCTAAGGGCGCAGGGGGTAGGCGCCGGAGACCGGGTTGCCGGCTTGATGCCGCGCACCCCCGAATTGCTGGTGACCATCCTCGCTACCTGGCGCCTCGGGGCGGTTTACCAGCCCTTGTTCACCGCGTTCGGCCCCAAGGCCATCGAGCACCGGCTTGAGCAATCCCATGCCCGAGTGGTGGTCACCGATAGCCAGAACCGCGCCAAGCTGGACGAGGTGCACGCCTGCCCGACCATCATTACCGTCAAGGCCCGCAGTGGTGAACTGGACTTCCAGCAATGCCTGGAGAACGCAGCGGATGTCTGCGAGCCGGTGATGCGCTCAGGCAACGATCCGTTCCTGCTGATGTTCACCTCTGGAACCACTGGCCCGGCAAAACCCCTGGAAGTGCCACTGCGTGCGATTGTCGCGTTTCAGGGCTACATGCGTGATGCCATCGAGCTGCTGCCCGAGGACAACTTCTGGAACCTGGCTGACCCGGGTTGGGCTTACGGCTTGTATTACGCCGTTACCGGTCCGTTGTCGCTGGGGCACGCCACCACGTTCTACGATGGCCCGTTCAGTGTCGAGAGCTGCGCCCGGGTGATCGACAAGCTGGGTATCACCAACCTGGCCGGCTCGCCCACCGCGTATCGCTTGCTGATTGCGGCGGGCAAAGATTTCTCGGCACCGATCAAGGGCCGCCTGCGGGTGGTCAGCAGTGCCGGCGAACCGCTTAACCCCGAGGTGATCCGCTGGTTCGCCGACGAGCTGGGCGTGACCATTCACGATCACTATGGCCAGACCGAACTGGGTATGGTGCTGTGCAACCACCATGGCTTGCAGCATCCGGTACACCTGGGTTCGGCCGGCTATGCCATCCCCGGCCACCGCATCGTGGTGCTGGACGAGCAGGGCAACGAGCTGCCAGCCGGTCAGCCAGGCATCCTCGCCGTTGACCGCGAGCAGTCGCCGCTGTGCTGGTTCGGTGGTTACCACGGTCTGCCGACCAAAGCTTTCGTCGGCAAGTACTACCTCAGCGGCGACACTGTCGAGCTGAACCTGGATGGCAGCATCAGCTTCGTTGGCCGCAGCGACGACGTGATCACCACCTCCGGTTACCGGGTGGGTCCGTTCGATGTGGAAAGCGCGTTGATCGAGCACCCGGCGGTGATCGAGGCAGCGGTGATCGGCAAGCCAGACCCGGAGCGCACCGAGCTGATCAAGGCGTTCGTGGTATTGGCCAGTGGCTATGCCGGCAGCGTCGAGCTGGAAGAAACCTTGCGCCAGCACGTACGCCAGCGCCTCTACGCACATGCTTACCCCAGGGAAATCGAATTCGTCAGCGAACTGCCCAAGACCCCGAGCGGCAAGCTGCAACGCTTCATCCTGCGCAACCAGGAAGTCGCCAAACAACAAGCGCAACAGGCCACCCCTGTCAGTGTCTGAAAGGAAAGTACTCATGCACATCGCCAATAAACATTTCATCGTCAGCGGCGCCGCTTCCGGGCTGGGTGCCGCGACTGCACAGATGCTGGTCGAGGCTGGCGCCAAGGTCATGCTGGTCGACCTCAATGCCCCGGCTGTCGAAGCCAAAGCCCGCGAGCTGGGCGACAACGCCCGTTTCGCCGTGGCGGATATCAGTGACGAGCAGGCGGCCCAGTCGGCTGTCGATGCAGCTGTCAGCGCCTTTGGCAGCTTGCATGGGTTGGTCAATTGTGCCGGCATCGTCGGTGCCGAGAAGGTGCTGGGCAAGCAGGGCCCGCATGGCCTGGCCAGCTTCGCCAAGGTCATCAACGTCAACCTGATCGGCAGCTTCAACCTGTTGCGTCTGGCTGCGGCGGCCATGGCCGAAGGGGCTGCCGATGAGAGCGGCGAGCGTGGGGTCATCATCAACACGGCCTCCATTGCCGCCTATGACGGCCAGATTGGCCAGGCCGCCTACGCTGCCTCCAAGGGGGCCATTGCCAGCCTGACCTTGCCGGCCGCGCGCGAACTGGCGCGCTTCGGCATCCGTGTGATGACCATCGCCCCGGGCATCTTTGAAACCCCTATGATGGCCGGCATGAGCGAAGAGGTACGTGCTTCGCTGGCTGCCGGCGTGCCGTTCCCGCCCCGCTTGGGCCGCCCGCAGGAATACGCTGCGCTGGCCCGCCACATCATCGAGAACAGCATGCTCAACGGTGAGGTCATCCGCCTCGACGGTGCGCTGCGCATGGCTGCCAAGTAAGGAGAGCGAACATGACCCTCGCCAATGATCCCATCGTTATCGTCAGCGCCGTGCGCACGCCCATGGGCGGGTTGCAGGGCGACCTCAAGAGCCTGACTGCGCCGCAACTGGGCAGCGCGGCCATTCGTGGTGCCGTGGAACGTGCCGGCATCGATGCCGCCAGCGTCGAGCAGGTACTGTTCGGCTGTGTGCTGCCGGCCGGCCAGGGCCAGGCGCCGGCACGCCAGGCTGCGCTGGGCGCCGGGCTGGACAAGCACACCACCTGCACCACCCTGAACAAAATGTGCGGCTCGGGTATGCAAGCCGCGATCCTGGCCCATGACCTGCTGCTGGCCGGCACCGCAGACGTGGTAGTGGCGGGCGGCATGGAAAGCATGACCAACGCGCCGTACCTGCTGGACAAAGCCCGTGGCGGCTACCGCATGGGCCACGGCAAGATCATCGACCACATGTTCATGGACGGCCTCGAAGATGCCTACGACAAAGGCCGCCTGATGGGCACCTTCGCCGAGGACTGTGCCCAGGCCAATGCCTTCAGCCGCGAGGCCCAGGACCAGTTCGCCATCGCCTCGCTGACCCGAGCGCAGGACGCCATCAGCAGCGGCCGTTTTGCCGCCGAGATCGTGCCGGTGGAAGTCACCGAGGGCAAGGAAAAGCGTGTCATCAAGGATGACGAGCAGCCACCCAAGGCGCGCCTGGACAAGATTGCGCAGCTCAAACCGGCGTTTCGTGAGGGCGGCACCGTGACGGCGGCCAACGCCAGTTCGATTTCTGACGGCGCTGCGGCGCTGGTACTGATGCGTCGCTCCGAAGCCGGCAAACGTGGCCTCAAACCATTGGCCGTCATCCACGGTCACGCCGCCTTTGCCGACACCCCGGCGCTGTTCCCGACCGCCCCGATTGGCGCGATCGACAAACTGATGAAGCGCACCGGCTGGAACCTGGCCGAAGTCGACCTGTTCGAGATCAACGAGGCCTTCGCCGTGGTCACCCTGGCGGCCATGAAACACCTCGATCTGCCACACGACAAGGTCAATATCCACGGCGGCGCCTGCGCCCTCGGTCACCCGATCGGCGCTTCTGGCGCACGTATTCTGGTCACCCTGTTGTCAGCCTTGCGCCAGAACAATCTGCGCCGGGGTGTGGCGGCCATTTGTATCGGCGGTGGCGAGGCCACGGCCATGGCTGTTGAATGCCTGTACTGAGGTGAACCATGCTGGTAACTGACGAGCAACAACAGATCGCCGACGCGGTACGTGCCTTCGCCCAGGAGCGCCTGAAGCCGTTTGCCGAGCAATGGGACAAGGACCATCGCTTCCCGAAAGAGGCCATCGACGAAATGGCCGAACTGGGCCTGTTCGGCATGCTGGTGCCGGAGCAGTGGGGCGGTAGCGACACCGGTTATGTGGCCTATGCCATGGCCCTGGAGGAAATCGCTGCGGGCGATGGCGCCTGCTCGACCATCATGAGCGTGCACAACTCGGTGGGGTGCGTGCCGATTCTGCGCTTCGGCAACGAGCAGCAGAAAAAGCAGTTCCTCACCCCGCTGGCGACAGGTGCGATGCTCGGTGCTTTCGCCCTGACCGAACCACAGGCTGGCTCCGATGCCAGCAGCCTGAAGGCCCGCGCACGCCTGGAGGGCGACCACTACGTGCTCAATGGCAGCAAGCAGTTCATTACCTCGGGGCAGAACGCCGGGGTAGTGATCGTGTTTGCAGTCACCGACCCGGAGGCTGGCAAGCGTGGCATCAGCGCCTTCATCGTGCCGACCGATTCGCCGGGCTACCAGGTAGCACGGGTCGAGGACAAACTCGGCCAGCACGCCTCCGACACCTGCCAGATCGTTTTCGACAATGTGCGCGTGCCAGTGGCCAACCGGTTGGGAGCGGAGGGTGAAGGCTACAAGATCGCCCTGGCCAACCTTGAGGGCGGCCGTATCGGCATCGCATCGCAAGCGGTGGGTATGGCCCGCGCGGCGTTCGAAGTGGCGCGCGACTACGCCAACGAGCGCCAGAGCTTTGGCAAACCGTTGATCGAGCACCAGGCCGTGGCGTTTCGCCTGGCCGACATGGCGACGAAAATTTCTGTTGCCCGGCAGATGGTATTGCACGCCGCCGCCCTTCGTGATGCGGGGCGCCCGGCGCTGGTGGAAGCATCGATGGCCAAGCTGTTTGCCTCGGAAATGGCCGAAAAGGTCTGTTCGGATGCCTTGCAGACCTTGGGCGGTTATGGCTATCTGAGTGACTTCCCGCTGGAGCGGATCTACCGCGACGTTCGGGTTTGCCAGATTTACGAAGGCACCAGCGACATTCAGCGCATGGTCATTGCGCGCAATCTTTGAAGGAGCAGACTGCATGGCATTCGAAACCATCCTGTTGGACATCCACGGCAAGGTTGGCCTGATCACCCTCAACCGCCCGCAGGCGCTCAATGCGCTTAACGCGCAGATTGTCGGCGAGATCAACCAGGCCCTGGACCAGCTCGAGCGCGACCCGAACATCGGCTGCGTGGTGCTGACAGGCTCGGCCAAAGCCTTTGCCGCTGGCGCCGACATCAAGGAAATGGCCGAGCTGCAATACCCGCAGATCTACGTCGACGACCTGTTCAGCGACGCCGACCGCATTGCCAATCGCCGTAAGCCGATCATTGCTGCAGTGTCTGGATTTGCCTTGGGCGGCGGCTGTGAGCTGGCGATGATGTGCGACTTTATCCTCGCTGCGGACAACGCCAAGTTTGGTCAACCGGAAATCAACTTGGGCGTGCTGCCGGGCATGGGCGGTACCCAGCGCCTGACGCGTGCGGTGGGCAAGGCCAAGGCCATGGAGCTTTGCCTGACCGGCCGTCTTATGGGGGCTGAAGAGGCCGAGCGTGCAGGCCTGGTGGCGCGGATCGTGCCGCAGGCAGAGCTGGTGGAAGAGGCGTTGCAGGTGGCGGCGACCATTGCCAGCAAGTCGATTCCGGTGAGCATGATGGTCAAGGAAAGCGTCAACCGAGCGTTTGAAGTCACCCTCAGCGAGGGGGTTCGTTTTGAGCGTCGGGTCTTCCATGCGGCTTTCTCCACCGAAGACCAGAAAGAAGGCATGGCCGCATTCATCGCCAAGCGCGAGGCACAGTTCAAGGACCGTTGATCAGACTCGGTTCGTTGCCGTTGCCGTTGCCGTTGCTTTTGCTTTTGCTTCTAAGCGCGCGATAGTTCAGGCGACGCAGATTGCGACTTCAGGAGGCCGAGTGCAGGGCTTGCGGAGGGAGGTGACGGGCATGGATGCCCGTCAAGCGCTGAGGCCCCATGGATGGGGCCTTCGGCGCGTACTCCCGGGAGCAAGACCGTAGCGAGGGGACCCCGGAGCGCAGCGTAGGGGCCGGATGATGGGAGCCGACGGTTTTTGGTTCCTTTTTGCCACGACAAAAAGGGACCCGCCGTAAGGGCGGAAAGGTGACTATGCGCCACCTTCGTGAATGAATACCTACTCGATGTGAATGCCCACATCCAAGAAGCAAGAAGCAAGAAGCAAGAAGCGAACTCGTCTGTTTTGGCTCAGCGAACAGTCCATTTGCGATGGCGACGCTGACTCACCTTTTCGCCCTTACGGCCATCCCTTTCAAGGTCTTTTGGTTTTGGCGGCTTTGATGACCCGATCCGTCGAAACATGAGCATGTA